>CAUPYN010000040.1:0-12012 GCA_963515575.1 uncultured Campylobacter sp. | reverse complement strand
ATTTTCGTTCTGGTCGGCTTTTCTTTTCTGGGTTGGGGGGTGCGGTCTTTCGTCTAGCGCGTGTAGCGTCGGCAGTAACGCAAGCCCTTTATACCACGGCGTATTTTCGCTATTTTTTAAGATATTATCGCCGTTTAGCGCGCTAATTGGGATAAAGTCGAATTTTATCCGCTCGCTATGAGGTAAATTTCGGCTCATTTTTAGATAATCGCTCTTAATGGCCTCAAAAACGTCCTGCCTAAAATCCATCAGATCCATTTTATTTATCGCTACTACAATGTGCCTAATGCCTAGCAAGCTAGCGATAAACGAGTGGCGTTTGCTCTGCGTTAAAACGCCTTTTCTGGCGTCGATTAAAATGACCGCGACGTCCGCCGTACTCGCGGCAGTCGCCATATTTCTGGTGTATTGCTCGTGGCCGGGGGTGTCGGCAATAATGTATTTTTTCTTATCGGTGCTAAAAAATCTATACGCCACGTCGATCGTGATGCCTTGTTCACGCTCGCTGGCCAGTCCGTCTACTAAATTTGCGAAATCTATCTCGCCGCGTTCGTTTCTGGCGCCGTTTAGCTGGTCTTCAAAGATGCCCTTGGCGTCGTAAAGCAACCTGCCTATTAGCGTAGATTTGCCGTCGTCTACGCTACCGCACGTGATAAAGCGCAAAATATCTACGCTCTCGTTTCGTTTTAAAAATTCTCTCAAATCCATTAAAAATACCCCTCTTGTTTTTTTGCTTCCATCGACGAGCCTTCGTCTGAGTCTATGAGCCTACCTTGGCGCTCGCCGCTGTTTGCTACCAAAAGCTCGGCTACGATCTTTTCTAGCGTATCGGCTGCTGAGCTAATAGCGCCCGTTAGCGGATAGCAACCTAGCGTGCGAAAGCGCACCAGCTCGTTTTTGGCAGAGGCTCTAAGCTGTGCGGGCATTCGCTCGTCGTCTACTAAAATTTTAGCGCCCTTATACTCCACGACGGGGCGGACTTTGGCAAAATATAGGCTTGGAATCGGGATATTTTCAAGCATTATGTACTGCCAAATATCAAGCTCGGTCCAGTTGCTAAGCGGAAATACGCGGATACTTTCATTTTCCTTTATGCGGCCGTTGTAGATATTCCATAGCTCGGGACGCTGATTTTTAGGGTCCCAGCGGTGAAATTTATCGCGAAACGAGTAGATACGCTCTTTTGCGCGGGACTTTTCCTCGTCGCGCCTAGCTCCGCCAAAAACCGCGTCAAATTTATACGTATCTAGCATCTGTTTTAGCCCCTGCGTTTTCATGATATCTGTATGCATGGAGCTGCCGTGGATAAAAGGCGAAATGCCCATCTGCTCGCCTTTTGGATTTACTTAGACGATTAGCTTCATACCGCTTTCTTTGGCTCTGCGGTCGCGAAACTCTATCATCTCGCGAAATTTCCACAGCGTATCGACGTGCACCAGCGGCACGGGCGGTACGGCGGGATAAAACGCCTTTTGCAACAAGTGTAGCATCACGGAGCTATCTTTGCCGATACTATAAAGCATCGCCGGATTTTTAAACTCCGCGACCACTTCGCGCATTATATGTATCGACTGCGCTTCTAGGGCTTGAAGATGGGTTAAATTTTGCATATTTCTCCTTTTTTTAAATTTAACTACTTTTTAGCGGCGACTTAAAATTCTCCGTTTAAATTTGGGCTTTTTAGCTCGCTCTTTCGTTCGCCTGCTTGTTTTCTCGCTAACTTCGCTTATGGGCGCTAGCTTCCGCCCTTTGCGCGCTTGCATCGGCGACACAGCTAAATTTAGCGCTGTCAAAACGCGGTCTAGGCGCGTAAAATTTAAAGCTAAATTTACGAATTTAGCCAAATTTGACCTCAAATTCGAGCGCAAAGAGCTAAGGCGAAGTATCGCGAGATAGATTTAAGGGCTTTGCTTCCCTTGCAGTCGCAATCTGCTTGCAGTCGCGATATAAAAATTTAGCGAAGATAAGACATATAGTCTACCTGGCTAAATTTTTACTAGCTTTGTTAAAGACGCTTGCAAGACGAGCCGCCGGCTACAAAATTTTAATCTCGCCCTTTTATATGCAGCCCGCACTCTTTATGGTTAGGATCCTCCCACCACCACCTGCCAGCGCGTATGTCCTCGCCGGGTTTTATCGCGCGGGTACAGGGCTCGCAGCCGATACTGGCGTACCCCTTCGCATAAAGCTCGTTTACGGGCAAATTTAGCTCGCGCGCGACGCCCCACATAAACTCGTCGCTAAAATCAAATAGCGGGTTGATTTTTTTTAAATTAAAATTCGCGTCCGTTTCGCACAGGCTAACACCCGTTCTAGTTACGCTTTGCGCCGCGCGTATGCCGCTTATCCACGCCTCTTTTTCGTTTAGCGCCTCGCGCAAAGGGATCATTTTTCGCTGGTGGCAACAAAATTTGCGGTTTTCTACGCTATCTCTCATACCCCATTGTCCGATCTTTTCATCCACTCGGGCTAGCGTCTCGCCGCTAATGGTGTATGTTTTTATCTTGATACCAAAAAATTTCTCTACCTCTTTTTGATACTCTAAACTCTCTTTAAAAAGCTTATGCGTATCGAGGGTAAAAATTTCAAGCCTATCTAGATCAAAGCCCGATTTTAGAGCCATATCTATCACGATACAGTCCTCTATCTGGTGCGAAAAGGCCAGCGCGACGCGCCCCTTTATCTGTGCCAAAACTGCCGCCAAACGCGACGTCGCTTCATTATATGTAGTAATCACAAAAACTCCCGTCCTCTTGCGAGTAGCTATGCACGCTAGTAAAATTTAGATATACGAATTTTAAATTTTTCTCTTTTATGTCTTTAAATTTCGCGCTCGTGATATCGACCTCGACCATATCCGCGCTTTCTTGCATCTTAATATCAAGTCTAATGCGAGAGCCTAAAATTCGGCTATGCACGATCTCGCCCTTTTTAGAACCGGCGCTGTATTCAAAGCCAAGCTCTATCTCGTGAGGCCGCACGAAAAGCAGATCTCCCGCGCTCTCGTCGCTTACTATACCCTCCGCGCCCACTCTGCCGCGAAAGAGATTTACGTTGCCTAAAAAGCTATACACGAAAGGATTGGCCGGTTTTTCGTAAACGTCTACGGGCGTGCCTACTTGCTGGATCTCGCCTTTATTCATCACGACTATTTTATCGCTTACTTCTAGCGCTTCTTCTTGATCGTGCGTAACGAACACGCTAGTAATGTGAATTTCGTCGTGTAGTTTTCTTAGCCACCTGCGCAGATCTGCTCTAACCTTTGCGTCCAGCGCCCCAGACGGCTCGTCTAGCAGCAAAATTTTAGGCTCCACCGCTAGCGCCCTAGCTAGCGCCACGCGCTGTTTTTGCCCGCCGCTTAGCTCATCTGGGAAGCGCCCCGCTAAGCTTTCTAGCTGGATCATTTTTAGCAGGTGCATGACGCGCTGCTTTATCTCGTCTTTGCTAGGGCGCGAGGCTTTTGGACGGACGTTTAGTCCAAACGCTATGTTATCAAACACGCTCATATGCCTAAATAGCGCGTAGTGTTGAAAAACAAAGCCTATGCCGCGCTCTTTTATGCTTTTGCGGCTGACGTTTTCGCCGAAAAACGAGATTTCGCCGCTACCTGCGTTTTCTAAGCCCGCGATTATGCGAAGCAGCGTCGTTTTGCCGCTACCGCTAGGTCCTAAAAGCGCGGTTAGCTCGCCTTTGTTTATCTCTAAATTTACGTTTTTAAGCGCGACGAAATCGCCGAAATTTTTATTTAAATTCGATATTTTTATACCCATTTAGCTCCTTTTGCTAGCTTTTTGAACTAAAAATTTTAGCGCCAGCGTGACTACCGAGAGCAGCAGCAGCAAGCTAGCTACGCTAAAAGCCGCTACGTAAAGATAGTCGCTATATAAAATTTCTATATAAAGGGGCATCGTGGTAGTTAGCCCGATTATCTTGCCGCTTACGACCGCCACGGCACCGAATTCGCCCATCGCTCTGGCGTTTGTTAGCACTACGCCGTAAAATAGCCCCCATTTTATGTTCGGCAACGTAACGCTAAAAAACGTGCGAAGTCCGCTAGCACCCAAACTAAACGCCGCCTCTTCCTCGCTATTTCCTTGCTCTTGCATTAACAAAAGCGTCTCCTTGGCTACAAACGGAAAGGTAACAAACGCGCTAACTAGCAAAATCCCCGGCAGCGCAAAAATCACGTCGAAATTTAACGCGCTAAAAAATTTTCCCAAAAGGCCGCTATTTCCAAAAAGCAGCACGAACATTAACCCCGCGATAACTGGCGAAACGGCAAATGGCATATCTAAAAGCGTAAGTAGCGCCGTCTTGCCGCGAAACTCGAATTTCGCCGCCGCGTAGGCTATCATAACGCCAAATACGGTATTTATAATCACGCAAAATCCCGCGCAAAGCAGGCTAAGCTTTACCGCGCTAATCGCGTAATCGTCGCTAATCGCGGTAAAATAGCCGCTAAGCCCGTCTTTTAGGGCTTCTGATACGATGGTATAAAGTGGAAGCGCGATAAAAACAAATAAAAACGCGGCGCTAATTAAAAGCAAAACGGGCTTTAAAATTTTCGGTTCGCTCATTTTGCGACCTTTTTTTGTATGAAATTTATCAAAAATAGCGAGGTAAACGCTACTAAAATCATGAAAAATCCGATTACGGCGGCTTCTTGATAATTAAAACTATCTAGGCGCGAGACGATTAAAACGGGTAAAATTTCGCTTTTAAAAGGGATGTTGCTCGAAATAAAAATGACCGAGCCGTATTCGCCAAGGCCTCTGGCAAAGGCTAGCGCAAAACCCGTTATCAAAGACGGAAGCAAGCTTGGAAGCATTATTAGCCTAAAAATTTGCCAAAAATTCGCGCCTAAATTTTCGGCCGCTTCAAGCACTTGTTTATCAAAATCTTTTATAACAGGCTCCGTCGTCCGCACTACAAACGGCATACCTACGAATACCAAAACGATTACGACGCAAGTAAAATCCGCCCCTTGCAAATCTATGCCGAGCCTTAAAAGCGCGGCGCCCATAACGCCGCCGTGCGAAAATAAATACGCCAGGCAAATCCCAGCCACTGCCGTAGGCAGCGCAAAAGGAATATCTATGAGCGAGCTAATAAAGCCCTTGCCCCAAAATTCGTAACGCGCCAGGCACCACGCGATAATAAAACCAAAAAGCGAATTTACCGCGGCGGCGACGAATGAAGCCGTAAATGAAAATTTAAGCGCCGATAATACGCGAGGATCGCTAATAACGGCTAAAATTTCGACTATGCCGCCCTTAAAGCTAAAAGCGCCCAGAGCCGCCAGCGGTAGTAAAACCAAAAAGCAAACGTAGCTAGCGCCAAGACCGAAGCAGATATTAAATCCCGGCAAAATAGAGGGCTTTTTAAGTAAAAATTTTCTCATTTTTTACCCTTCGCTACGATCTCGTAAATTTTATCAAACTCGCCTCCGTCGCTAAAATGCCGCTTTTGCGCCGCGTCCCAGCCGCCAAAGCTCTCTATGCTTATTAAATTTATTCGCGGGAAAGTTTTCTCGTATTTTTTAGCGACGCTTTCATCCGTCGGGCGGAAGAAATTTTTTGCGATGATCTCCTGCGCGTCGGGCAGATAAAGGCGCGCCAGATATTCGTGAGCAATCGGGGCGTTGCCGTTTGCGGCGGCGTTTTTGCTTAAAACCGCGACCGGAGGCTGCGCTAGGATGCTAAGGCTTGGGTAGATAATCTCAAACTCGTCCTCTCCTAGCCTTGCTTTGCTAAGATACGCTTCGTTTTCCCACGCAATCATCGCATCGCCGATACCGCGGCGTATGAAAGTGTTTGCCGATCCGCGAGCGCCTGCGTCTAGTACGGGAGCGTTGGCGTAAAGTTTAACCAAAAATTCGCGAATTTTATCCTCGTCGCCGTCAAATTTAGCCGCCGCGTAGGCGTATGCGGCTAGGTGGTTATACCTCGCGCCGCCTGATGTTTTTGGATTTGGAGTTACGATTTTTACGTCGTTTCTTACTAGATCATCCCAGTCTTTTATACCTTTTGGATTGCCTTTTCTAACCAAAAATACGATCGTGGAGTTGTAAGGCGCGGAGTTTAGCGGGAGCTCTTCTTGCCACGAAGCGTCCAAAGCGCCGCTTTTTCGCGCGACGGCGTTAATGTCGTAGGCAAGAGCCAGCGTCGCGACGTCGGCTTTTAATCCGTCTATTAGCATCCTAGCCTGCGCGCCGCTACCGCCGTGGCTTTGTAAAATTTTAATCTTTTTGCCGCTTTTTTGCTCGTAGTATTTAATAAAAAGCGCGTTATATTCTTTAAAAAGCTCCCGCGTCGCGTCGTAAGAGACGTTTAAAAGCTGTTGCGCGGCGGCAAAATTTATAAGCGCTAAAAAGATTAAAATTTTATTCAACCGATATCCTTTCGCATTTTGGTTTCAAGCTTAGCGATTTTTCGACGACGGGACCGATTATTAAAATCGCTGGACGAGCGCATTTTAGCGCCATGGATTCTAAATTTTTTATTCGTCCGAGGATTACTTTTTCATCCGCTCTATCTATATTTGAAACAAACGCCGCGGGCATATCTAGGTCTAAATTTAGCTTTCTTGCGGCATTTAAAATTTCGCCCGCGTAACCGTGCGCCATAAGCGCGACCGTCGTAACGTCTCGCGTTTTTAAAATTTCAAGCCAAGCGGTGTTTATCGTGCCGCCTTTTAGATGCGCCGAGACTATCAAAACGCCGCTGCTAATGCCTCTAATCGTGGGCGTAATAAGCGCGCTAGCACATCCGGCAAAAACCGAACTAACGCCGCTAATTAGCTCAAACTCCACGCCGTTTTCCTCTAAAAAGCTCATCTCCTCAAACGCTCTGCCAAACAAGCTCGCGTCGCCGCCTTTTAACCGCCCGACGGTCTTGCCTTCTTTTGCCAGGCTTAGCATAAGGGCGTTTATTTGCTCCTGCGTCGCGCTATCTTCGTCTTTGCCTTTGCCTACGTTAATAATCTCTACGCCTAAATTGCGCAAAATTTCGCGCGTATCCTTGCCTACTAGTTTATCGCTTAGAGCTACGTCTAGCAGCTCAAACGCTTCAAGCGCGCCTAAGGTGAGATTTTGAAGGCTGCCGCTACCGCAGCTGATTAAAAACACTTTGCCTAAATTTTCGCGGCACTTCGGTTTTAAAATTTCGGCCTTTTGCGGGTTAGAATTTTCAATCGCCTCAAGCCTGGCTAGTTTTAGCTTCGGGATAAAATCCGCTAAATTCCTAGGCAAAATTTTAGCTATTTTATCTCTTACGAGCGCGGCTAGGCTAGGACTCGCGCCGCTAGTGCTAACGCCTACGCTAAGCTCGCCTAAATGCGCATTTGCTGTAAAATAAAAATCGCTTAAAGCAGGCTTATCGACTACGTTTAGCAAATAGCCCAAGCTTTTACGCTCGCTAAATAAAGCTTGCCCTAAATTTTCATCTCCGCTAGCGTCTATTATTATTTCAAAACCACTTAAATTTTCGCCCAAATTTTGCAGCGTTAGCTTGCGAATTTTTACGTTTTTATCGGCAAAAAACGGCTCTAAAATTTTTTCGGCTAAAATTTCGCACTCCCAATTAGCCGCTTTTAGAGCTAAAAATTTTTGCCGCGCGACCTTTCCGGCTCCGATTAAAAGCACGCGTTTGGGAGTAAGGGCTACTGGTAGGGTCATTAAATTTTATCTTTTAGCGTTTCGCCAAAAAGCACGTCCGCGCCGTAGTCGTAATACGCCCTCGGGTTTTCCTCAAACGTCCCCACGCGCTGATACAGCCCGCAAAGCTCGGCTATGACGCTATCTCCGCCGTTATCGACCCAGTCGTTGAAGTTTTTAAACTCGGATTTTACCTGCGTAAATTTTTTAAGCGTTTGATAGACGAATTCGGGCACGTGATAAGCGGCCACGCCGCCTACTTTTTTGCCGAATTTGCTTTTGCCCTCTTTGAGCTCGCCGCCGGCAAATACGCTGTAATAAGGAAGCGATCTGCCGTCCTCGCGCCTAGTGCCGCCCATAAAGCCTAAATTCGCGTTTTGATGAGCGGTGCAGGAGTTTGGACAGCCCGACATCTTAATAACGATATCTTTTAAAAGCGAAAAGTCTAAATCGCTGTTTCTAATATGATCGTGGATAGCCTCCACTGCGCCTTTTGGACGGCAAATTCCTAGCCGACAGGTCGATGCGCCCGTGCACGGAGTCATGTTTGCAAACACGCGCGGATCGGCGCTCATAGGCGAAATCTCCGCGATAACGGGATAAAGCGCGATAAGATCGGTCTTTTTGAGATTTTTTAAGATTATATGCTGGTCTCGGCTTATAAAAAGCGAATCTTTTAGGCCGAGTTTAATAAGCGCTTTTGATAGCTTTATCGCATCGTCTCCGCGCACGTTTCCCCATAAAAACGGCACTACGGCGTAGTAATAGCCCTTTTGTTTTTGCGCGGTTACGTAGTTTTGCGCCCAGGCTTTTTGCGCGGCGGAAAATCTAACGCGAGGTTCGCTTACTAGCGGCTTAACGCCCCTTGGCTCTTTGATGTCTAGCTTCCATTTTTCGCTTGAAGCTCTAATTTTTGCGACCTCGTCCTCAATCATTTTAAAAATCGTCTCTTTTCCTAGCTTCTCGGCGGCGTGGCGCAGGCGGGCGGAGTTTCTATGCTCGTAATCGCCGGTTTTAGCAAACACGAGCTTGATAGCTTGCGCGTATAAAAAGGCTTCGTTTACGGGGATGAAGCTTTTAAATTTATCGCCTAGGCGCGGTTTTGAGCCCATTCCGCCCGCGACGTAGACTATAAAGCCTTTTTTGCCGCCTTTTTTGGTCGCTATAAAGCCCGCGTCCGTGATAGTCGCGTTTGCTCTATCAGCCTTGGAGCCTGAAAAAGCGATTTTAAATTTCCTAGAAAGTCCGTAAGAATCGGCTCTGCCGATAAGCATGCTAGTAATGGCGTTTGCGTAGGGAAGGACGTTAAAAGCCTCGTCTTTGGCGACTCCCGCTAACGCGTCGCAAACCACGCCCCTAACGCAATCCCCACATGCGCCGCGCGTAGTCATATTGATCGCGGCGATCTCGTTTTCAAGCTCTATAAATTCATTGTCTTTTACAAAATGAAGCTGAATGCTGGCTCTCGTAGATAGATGCAAAAATCCGTTGGCGTAGCGTTTGCAAAGCTCGCCGAGGCGCGCAAATTCTTTTGCGCCCACGCCGCCGCCGTGCGTTTTTACCCGCGCCATGTAGCTGTCTTTTACGCGCTGTTCGTATATCCCAAACGCCACGCGAATTTTCTCAAAACCTTTAAAATCAAGCTCGCCGCTTTTATATTCTTGCCATTTTTGCCTAAAAAATTCCGCGTCTTTGACGCTTACTTCCGCCGGAATAATATAGGTGTCCATCGTTTGCCTTTTTATAAAATTTGGGCGAGATTTTACAATAAATTTACTTAAATAGATTAAATATTATTAAAATTTTTGGTTTTACGGTAGAAATTTAACAATAAGGCAATTTAAAATTAAATACGAGATTTTTATTGTAAGCCAATTGAAAGTTATTTGTCGGCGTAGTGGGACTCGCCCATATGATGGCTTTTTATTGGCGTCATAATTGCGAGCTTGACTTTCTGGTTAAGCATCTCGCATCGCTTTGTAGGCGGCTTGCAAGCAAATATAACGGCCTGTGGGTTGCGTTTGAACTTTTGTTTGTCGCGGATTTTTTCATTTTGTCTCCTTTTTGAGGGGTAGGTTTGGTTTCCCTCAAAACTAATTATATCCGCGTGCTTTCGTATTTTTATTTTTCTTGAAATATCGTATTTTCGGTGCTTTTGTAGCTCTTTAAACGCATAGCTCGTTATTTTTTATTTACTTTGGGCTCACTATATAAAAAATCGAGCATATAGTAAATTTTGTACAGTAATCGAGGCTGATTCTTACTGCCAGTTGAGCGTAGGCTCGTTTTGAAATGTCGTATTCCGGGGGTTTTTAATGCGTAAATTGTGAGTTATGGTGCCTGAGGTCGGATTAAAATTTAAGCATACGATTACCTAAAATACGCATTTATATTCTTAAGTTTTACTTTACTCCGTTTTAACTCCGTAAAAAATATTATTGCTTTTTTGTAAAAAATAATGTATCAAACCGTAACAAAAACCGTTAAATTTAAAAGAATTCAATATCGCTAATCCATGATTTATTTATGGTGTGCGTGATCTTTTTAATAATGGCTCGTTTCGTCTCGCCTTCAATTTGTAAAGTTAAGTATCCGCCGGCAAAAAACGGCATGCCCATACATCTCACATTGCCCTTAAATGAGCTATTTTGTTTATTTTGTAGATAACTTTGTGCGATTTTTAGCGCTTCCGCTTCGCTATCTGCTGAGAAAATTTGCCTTTTTAATACTGGCGTTCCGCTACCGGCTACTGTTACTTTATCTTGCCCCGCCTTGGTGTCTCGCCATGTAACCTCGCATGAGGCGTAATTTGTTACTTCAGTTTGCTCGAAATTTAGCTCTAAATAATCATCCTCGCTTAAGCTATACTCTACGCGATCGGCTACTTTATCTCTATCGATAAAAATCATAGTTTTGTTTTTGATACTAAAGGTTAAATCTAGGTCATTTGCTATCTTTTCACAAAATGCCGCATCACTCATATCGTGCTGCTCTAGCTCGACGACTTCGTTTGAGCGCTCAAAGTCGATTTTAACGTTTAGTCCGTGCTCTTTGGCGATATTTTCGATAATTTGCCTATAACTTAGCTTAACGTGCGATCTGCTTTTGCGATCCTTTAGCGAGCTCATAAAGTCGGCCGCAATTGCCTCTATATCGTAGCTTCTTTTATATTTTGTTTTGATAGTAGCAATTGTAAAATGCCCCAAAAAGAAGCCGTCAACGTGAATATCGATACTATCTTTAAAACGCGGCTCGGGGCTGCCGTAGCCTAAAGTAACAGTTAATTTATCGGTTTCTTTGCCCTCGTTGTCGGTTATGCTAATACTGATCCAATCCATCGCTGAGGTTTTATCTACGCCGTTATAAAAAATCTGCACCTTCGGCGAGAGGTATTTTGATGTTAATCCCATAGGTACGTAACCTTTACTGCCGCCTTGACTTCTATATCAGGCAAATTTACGACATCGCCGCCCGATAGTTTTTCTTTATTTAAAAGATGCTCGTTGGCTCTTAAAAACTGCGAATAAACGCTATCGTTTAGGCTCTTGTAGTGCTTGTAGCAGATCATGTCTAACGTGTCGCCGTCTTTGGCTAGGTATTTCACTTTTCCAACTCCTGATTAAATATTTCTTGGGCTTTTTCAAGTAGTGCATCGACGTCTTTTAACGCAAATTCGGATAAATCATCGTTTAGCCGCTTGACTATAAATGCATCTCTAGGGCGCGAGAGCCTGCGCTCGCCGGATGTCGTGTAGCTCGATCGCAAAGAGTGGCGCGAAACGCCGAATATTCCCGCGCTTGAGTTTTTAGAGCTTATTAAAAATTTGCCGGCGCCGCGCCTTGGGGTTTGCTGTGCAAAGCCGCTTAAAAATACGCTTTTTTGCTTGCTTACCGTGACGGTTACGCCGGTGTTTGATACCTTGCGCGGTAGCATGGCGGGCGTGATGTATTTCCTAGCGGTAAAAAGGCTAATACTCATATCATCCGGGCGCGCGCGTTTTGGCGTCGTGAAAAAGTTAATTTTCTTTTTGGCGAGCGCGATATGGTTTGTAATAAAATTTGATTGCTCTTTTTTTACTTTAGTTAGCGTTCTATTTAACGCATTTTGGACGTCTTTGCGCAATCTATCAAGCTCTTTATCGTTTTTATTACTCATTGCGCGTCGTTTGGCCTCTCTATCAAATATCCCGATATTTGCAACTTTTTTGTGTAGTAGGTTACGCCGTTTAGCTGCGTTTTAACGAAATTCGCGACGGTTTGAGTGAGCTTGGTAATAAAGATCTGTCTATCGTCCGTGAGGTCAAAAGTCGATACGTCAAGCGGCCAGCATAGCTATACGAGCTCCAAGAAACCTATGAA
>CAUPYN010000039.1:0-12292 GCA_963515575.1 uncultured Campylobacter sp. | reverse complement strand
TGCTAAAACAGATAAAAATAGGATTTGAAAACCATGCTTAGTTTAGAATTTTTACAAATTTACTGGTGGTGCGTAGTTAGCTTGCTAGGCGGTTTGCTAGTGTTTATGATGTTCGTTCAGGGCGGGCAGACGCTGCTTTTTGGGCTTTGTAAAAACGAGCTTCAAAAGGACATGGTGATAAATTCTATCGGGCGCAAATGGGAGCTTACTTTTACCACGCTCGTAATGTTTGGCGGCGCGTGTTTTGCGGCGTTTCCGCTATTTTACGCCACGAGCTTTGGCGGCGCGTACTGGGTATGGCTGGCGATTTTGTTTTGCTTTATCCTTCAAGCCGTGAGCTACGAATACCGCAAAAAACCGGACAACTTCCTAGGCCAAAAAACCTATGAAATTTTCCTTTTTATAAACGGCTCTTTGGGAGTTATACTCATCGGCATGGCCGTTAGCACGTTTTTTTCTGGAAGCGATTTTTTACTAAACGAGCACAACTTCGTGCAGTGGCAAACGCCGTTTCGAGGACTTGAAGCGCTGGGCAATATCATGCTCTATCCGCTAGGCATCGCGGTGTTTTTTCTCTCTCGCGTAGGCGGAGCGCTCTACCTCATCAACAATATCGACGATGAGGAGATAAGAGCTAGCGCCAGAAAAGCGGCGCTAAAAAATACGATTTTGTTTTTGCCGTTTTTTCTAGCTTTTGCCGCTTGGGTGCTTAGTAAGCCGGGCTTTGGTTACGACGAAGCGGGCGAAGTTTCCGTAGTCGCGTTTAAATACGCTCATAATTTCGCCGATATGCCGATAATAGCCGTTGCGGCGATTGCGGGCGTTTGCGGCGTGCTGTTTGGCGTATTTAAGGGTGCGTTTACGAAAAGTATCTACGGCATCGTGCCTTTTGGCGCGGGCGTCGTGCTCGTAGTTACCGCGTTGTTTTTGATATCGGGGCTAAACGGCACGGCGTTTTATCCGTCGTTTAGCGATTTACAAAGCTCGCTAACCATCAAAAACGCAAGTTCTAGCCGCTACACGCTAAACGTAATGTTTTACGTAAGCTTTTTGGTACCCGTAGTTTTGGGCTATATCGTCGCGGTTTGGCGCGCGATGGATAGCAAAAAGATCACCGCAAGCGAGATAGAGCGCGATCATCACGCATATTAAGGATAAAAATGATAGAAGCGATAGTTTTTCTTTTTCTTTGGGTTTTGGCGCTTTTTGGCGGATATAAATTCGTCCATTTTAACATCAAGCACGTCGAGAAAAACGACGATAAATACTTTGGAAATTTGCGCGAATAAGCGCTGATCCGTAAATCTCGTTCTACTTAAATTTTAGCTTTTGTCGCTATAATGAGGCTAAAATTTTAAGGAGAACGAGATGTTTGACTTCACTTTTCACAACCCCGTAAAAATCGAATTCGGCAGAGGCAAAGAGCGAAATATCGGGCTTTATATGCGCGAATTTGACGCTAAAAGAACCCTACTGATCTACGGCAGCGAACGCATCAAAAAATACGGACTCTTTGACAAGGTCACGGCAAGCCTAAAAGAAAACGGCATAGAGTTTATAGAACTTGGCGGTATAATCAGCAACCCCGTACTAAGCAAAGTTTACGAAGGTATCGAGCTGGCTAGGAAATTTAACGCCGACAGCGTGCTAAGCGTAGGCGGAGGCTCTTGTCTAGATAGCGCTAAAGCCATCGCTGCAGGCGCGCTACACGAGGGCGACGTGTGGGATTTTTTCACGGGTAAAAACCCAAGCCGCGCGCTAAAAATTTTTGACGTCATAACCCTTGCGGCGACGGGCAGCGAGATGAACTCGGGCGCAGTCGTGACAAACGAAGCTACGAAGCAAAAATTCTCCATCCGCGGCGACGTCCTATATCCGCTAGTTTCGGTCGTAAATCCGCAGCTACAAGCTAGCGTTAGCCGCGAGTACCTAGTCTACTCCGCCGCCGACGTCATCGCGCACAGCATCGAGGGATACTTCACGGCTAAAGTGCAACCTGACATCATCAATCTCTACATCGAAGCCAACATCAAAACCGTGATGAAAACGACTGAAATTTTATTAGCTAATCCCGACGACTACGATGCCAGAGCCGAGTTTGCCTGGGCGGCGACGATGGCGCTAAACGGCCTAACATACGTCGGCACGCACGGCTACTCCTACCCAAACCACATGCTAGAGCACGCCATGAGCGCGGTCGTAAACTGTGCGCACGGAGCGGGTCTAGCGGTCATAATACCTGCCTGGATGAAGTGGTACAAGAGCCGAAATTTGGGCGCATTCGAGCGTTTTGCACGCGAGATTTTCGGCGTAAACTCAGCCGATGAAGGCATCGCCGCCTTTAAAGCGTGGCTTAGTAAAATCGGAGCTCCAGTTAACCTAAAAGCTGTCGGCATAGAGGGCGAAACGCTAGAAGAAGTCGTAAATTTAGCCCACGACTACGCGGCAAACTGGCGCAAAGATAAGCTCTACACGAAGGAAAATATCAAAGCTATTTTTGAGCTGGCGAAGTAAATTTGAGTAAATTTGCGGCTAAATTTAGCACTAGCAAGATAATAAAATTTAAGGCTTATGCACCGATTTAAATTTAACCGCCGCGAGATAAATTGGGAAATTTGAGGTTTCAAATTTTGCGCTTTAAATTTGCTCCGAGTTTTGCCGGGCTACGAATTTAAACGCAAAAATACGAAATACGCGTGCGGCGGGTAAATTTTCGGTATGACGAAAGCGGCAATGCAAAACGCCGCACGAATAATAAATTTAAGCGCGCAAGATAAGCAAAACGCGCCCAGGCGAGCAAAATTTACTCTGCAAGCGGCAAATTTACCCGCCCGCCGTAGCAAAATAGAGCAAGGCGCGTCAAAACCCTGCGCCGCGCCGAAATTTAAATTAAGGCTTTTTGATGATAAATCTAAGCGTCGGGCCGTCTTGCTCGATTTTAAGCACCTCAAAGCCCCTGTTTCTCGCGTCGTAAGGGATCGAGTTTATCGCCTGCGGGCAGTCGCAAAGCACTTCTAGCACCTCGCCGCTTTTCATTTTCGGTAGGATTTCTAGCGTCGCGACGGCGGGCATCGGGCAAGCCTCGCCTAGGATATCGAGCGTATAGCTTATTTCAAAATCGTCTTCATGCATCTTAGTAGCCTCCTTTGGCGAAGAAATTTCGTTTGTAGATAAACACCAGCAGCAGCGCCGAAACGAATAAACATAAATTTACCGCTAAGCCGCCAAGCGGACCGAATACCTCTAAAAGCTGGATTTTCGGGCCGTCTTTGATCCATGCCGGGATGAGATCGTAGCTAAGGGCTAGAACCATGGTTCCTGCGACGTTTGCGACGCCCACGATCATAAAGTGCAGCTGCCCCTCGGTGGCTCTATACGTCCAGCCGCACTCGCAGCCGCCCGCAAATACGATACCAAAGCCGAATAAAAACGCTCCGATCGCAACAGCCGGCGAGAAATTCGTAACCTTGCCGACGTAGCCGTTTAGCATCAGCACGAAAACGATGAGCGTGGCGATTATCATGCCGTAAAAAGCGCCCTTCGTCGCAACGTCCCTGCCGAATAAAAACAGGTCGCGAAAGCACGAAGTAAAGCAAATTTGACCCTTTGAGATAATGAAACCGAAAACCAGTCCGAAAAGCAGTCCAAGCGGCAAGATGCTAGCTTTAACTTTTAGATCGAGCGCCGGCGCCTGCATCAAAAGATACGCAAACCAGATAATCGCTAAAATCGCGATAATCACGCCGACGGCGAAATTTCGGTCGGCGCGGCCTTTGTCGTGCGTCGTGCCTTTGCCTTTTGGGCCGAAGTTTTTAAGCTCGGTTTTAGGCATAAAGATAGGCAACTTACCGACCTTGACGGCGACGTAGATGCCAAGCACCATAAACACGGCAAAAAGCCATGTATGTAGCGAAAAATACGGCAGTCCGGTGAAAAAATCAAGCAAGTTGCAGCCAAAGGCCAGACGCGCGCCAAATCCCGAAAGCTAGCAGCCGACGATATCTTGTAAAACGCGAATTTTGATTGCGGGTATGCGAAATTTGACTTTGTTTGCCATAAATGCTGCGATCGTAGCGCCGACGAACATGCCTATTAGCATAAGCCCCTCAAAGCGCGTGAGCGGGTTGCCGTCAAGGTTTGTGATCTTGTAGTAGGAGTAGCCGCTAAGATCCATCCCGAAAAGCTCCAAAAACTCGCCGCCCCAGCGCGTCATCTCGCCTGTTACCGCCCATCCGCCACCAAAAATCCCAAAATACACGGTCGCTACGATGGCTAGGATAATCATCGCCTGCCCGACGTTCCAGAAATTCGTTAGATATTTTGTTCTAAAGTCTTTAAACATAAATTTTCTTTGTATTAATTTCCTCGCCCCGCGAGACTAAAATTCGAGATTAAAAGCGTATTTATGAGGTAGTCATCTAAGTATCCTAAAAACGTGGTCGTCAACCTTGACGCTAAGAAGGAAGAATTGTAGCTAAAATATTATTAAATAAAATTAAAATGTAACTAGATTAATTTGCGATATTTTTATCTAAAATATAAAATCTATAATTATCTTTTTTGTTTTCATTGAGATCTTTTACCGCGACTTTCGGCCGACATCTACCGCCTGATTTTGCTTTTTCGAGGATGTTTTAAGCGGTTCTCTTTAGTTGCTACCGCTTTGCGTGCATTTAGACCAAAGAGAACCTAGCGTTTTGACCAAAATATCTTAGATATAAAGTCCTACGCCTCCAAAATCGCTCCGTTGCTTGCATTCGTTACCAGCTTGCGATACATTCGTAGCCAACGAAACGGCAGCGGTTTTTCGATCGGCTTAAATTTAGCTCTGCGATCTGCGATCTGCTCTTCGCTTAGGCGCACGTTGATCGCGTACGTATCCACGTCGATATCGATGATATCGCCGTCTTGTAGCAATCCGATCATGCCGCCCTCGGCAGCCTCGGGACTCACGTGCCCGACGCTTAACCCTCTCGTAGCGCCGCTAAAACGCCCGTCTGTGATCAGCGCTACGTCCGCGCCCAGCCCGCGCCCCATGATGAGCGACGTCGGGCTTAGCATCTCCTGCATACCCGGGCCTCCGCACGGCCCTTCGTAGCGGATGACGACCACGTCGCCCTTGTTTACCTTGCCGCTTGATATCCCCTCTATCGCCTCGTCTTGGCTGTTAAAGCACACGGCCTTGCCGCTAAATTTACGCTCGCCGATGATGCCTGCGGTCTTGATGACGCAGCCCTGCTCGGCTAAATTTCCAAACAAAATCGCCAGTCCGCCCACGTCCGAATAGGCGTTTTCGACCTTGTGGATGACCTCTTCGTCTTTTATGACGCTAGCTCCGACGCGCTCGCCTAGGCTCTCACCCGTGACGGTCGGCGCGCCCAGATCCAGCAGCCCGTTGTCGCGGCGCGAAATTTCATTTATCACGGCGCTTAGGCCGCCCGCGCGGTCGATGTCCTCCATGTGGATATTTGGCAGGCTCGGGCTGATTTTGGCGATGTGAGCGATCTTGCGGCTGATGTCGTTAAGCCCCGCGATCTGTAAATTTACCCCCGCTTCGCGCGCGATAGCCAGGATATGCAGCACGGTGTTGCTGCTGCCGCCCATCGCCATATCGACGACTAGGGCGTTTTGGATCGATTTTTCGTTCACGATGTTGCGGATTTTGTATTTTTCATCGAGCGCTATCTCGCAGATGCGACGTCCAGCCTGCCTGATAAGCTCCTCGCGCTCTGGCGTGAGCGCCGGCACGGTGCCGTTGCCTTTTAGCGCGATACCCATCGCTTCGCACAGCGTATTCATCGAGTTTGCCGTAAACATCCCCGAGCAGCTGCCGCCGCTTGGACAGGCTTTGCACTCGATCTCTTTTAGCTCCTCGGCGCTGATCTCTTTGGTTTCAAATTTCCCCACCGCCTCAAACGCCGTAGACAGGTCGATCGGCTCGCCTTTTTTGGTGTAGCCCTTTTTCATCGGGCCGCCGCTAACAAAAACCGTCGGCACGTTTACGCGAAGCGCGCCCATCACCATGCCGGGCACGATTTTGTCGCAATTTGGCATGCAAACTAGAGCGTCTAGGGCGTGCGCGTTCATCACCGTTTCGATCGAGTTTGCAATGAGCTCGCGGCTAGGCAGGCTATAAAGCATCCCAGCGTGTCCCATCGCGATGCCGTCGTCCACGCCGATGCAGTTAAACTCAAAGGGCACGCAGCCGTTTTTGCGGATCTCGTCTTTTAAAATTTCGGAGTATTTGTTGAGGAAAAAATGCCCCGGGATGATCTCGATGAAGCTATTTGCTACGCCGATAAACGGCTTTTCAAAGTCCTCGTCCTTTAGCCCCGTCGCTCTTAGCAAGCTTCTGTGCGGCGCGCGCGTATAGCCTTTTTTGATGATGTCGCTTCTCAAATTTGATCCTTTTGGTGAAATTTGAGCGATTTTATCAAATTTAGGATTAAAAAGCTTAATTTAAATCAAATTTGAGTATATTTAAACTCTTTTTTAAACAAGGAGTGAGATGCTTTTTAATTCATTTGCATTCATCGTTTTTTTCTTGCCGATTACTTTTAGCGTTTATTTTATATTAAATAAATTTAAGCTAATCCAACTAAGCATCTTTTGGCTCACTGCCGCTTCGTTATTTTTTTACGGATATTGGAATTTTATTTATATCCCGCTTATTTTATGTTCTATTACGTTTAACTTTTACGTCGGTCATCTTCTCTGCGCTCACCCTTCCCGCAAAAAGCTTATTTTATGGGCGGGCGTCGCGGCAAATTTAGCCTTGCTGGCTTACTACAAATACACCGACTTTTTGATAGCAAATTTTAACGGAATTTTCGGCGCCGACGTGCCGCTGCATCACGTCGTCTTGCCTCTTGGCATCAGCTTTTTTACATTTACGCAAATAGCGTTTTTAGTGGATTGCTACCATGAAAAAGTAAAAGAACCCAGCTTCCTTCGCTACGCGCTTTTCGTTACGTATTTCCCGCATCTTTTAGCCGGTCCTATCATCCACCACGCCGAGATGATGCCACAGTTTGCGAATTTACGCTTAAAGCGCGTAAACTATAAAAATTTAAGCATCGGACTTTTTTTATTTTCGATCGGACTTTTTAAAAAGGTCGTAGTGGCCGATTTTTTCGCTAGGTTTGCTATTCATGGATTTGACGTTTACTCCACGCTTAGTATGAGCGAGGCGTGGATAACGAGCATTAGCTATACGTTTCAGCTGTATTTCGACTTTAGCGGTTACACCGATATGGCTATCGGCATTTCATATATGTTTAACATTATCTTGCCGTTAAATTTCAACTCCCCTTATAAAGCACTAAACATCCAAGACTTTTGGCACAGATGGCATATGACGCTTTCGAGATTTTTACGCGATTATATCTATATCCCGCTAGGCGGTAATCGCAGAGGCGAATACCGCACTTACGCTAACGTTTTTGCGGTGTTTTTGCTAGGCGGACTTTGGCACGGGGCTGGTTGGATGTTTATCATCTGGGGGGCGCTGCACGGACTAGCGATGATGGTTTGTAGATTTTACGGCGCGCATTTTCGCCCGATGAATAAATTTCTAGCCTGGTTTATAACGTTTAACTTTATAAATATCACTTGGATATTTTTCCGTGCTAGAGACCTAGATAGCGCGATGAAGGTGCTAAAAGGCATGTTTGATTTTAGCTCGGTTAAGATAAATTTTAACTATTTAGAGCATATAAGCAATTCTTTAGGATTTAATCAAATAAATTTCCTAGAAACGCCGCAAATAGCCATGGGTACGTTTTGCGCAATCATAGGCATCACGCTTTTGGTTGCGGTTTTTGGGCGAAACTCGAACGAAATGGCCGCTAGAGCAAAATTTGGCTTTCTTACCGCGCTGTTTACGGCATTTTTGCTTGCCTTGGCTTTTGTTTTTAGCTCCGGTGCGCAAGAGTCTCCGTTTTTGTATTTTAACTTTTAGGATTAAATTTGAAAAAATATAAAATTTTCCTTATCGCGCTTCCTGTTTTAACGCTCGCTTTGATCGGAGTTTATTTGGCGTTTGCGATGTTTCTCATCAGGGTTTCGTCGGCTCATCACTATGCGTATAAAAACTATCTCATAACAAACACTACCGATCAAAACCGCATCATCGTAGAAAGCGGCTCAAACTCATACCACGGCATAAACTCTTTGATGCTTGAAAAGCACTTTGGCAAGCTAACGATAAATTTAGGCGACCACGGCGGCTATCCGCTGCTTCATAGGCTATACCGCGCGGCTAAATTCGCCCATAAAGGCGATATTTTTATCCTGCCGTTGGAGTATCGCTACTATATCGGCGACATACCGCCCGATACTTATTACTACGGACTTTTTTTCGAGCTACATCATTTTTACGACTATTTGCCGTTTTTGGAAAAGCTAAAAACTATCTCGCAAATCCCGCCGCAAGCCTTTATGAACGCCATAACCAGAGACTATAGGGATAGGGCGGCGTTTAAGATAAATTTTAACAACTTTATCCATCGTTGGCCGCAAGCCGTGCACGATTTTTCGCCTAATTTTAAAAACGGCGAGCGCGGAGATTATCAATACGTCGGCAAAGTAGACGAAGCAAGAGACACCCAGATGCCCTGCCAGCAGTATATATTTTTCACCGATTTTTCGGGTAGCAAGATCGGCATAAACGATATTTTTAGGCAAAATTTAAAATTTATGAAAAAGCTGGAGCAAGAAAAGGGGATTAAATTTATCTTTACCTATCCGGCCGTCGCGGGCGATGATTGCTACGATCTAAACGACCCGCACGCCGCGGATAATCAAAAATTTTTAAAAGATGTAAAAAAGCTCATCGAAGATAACGGTTTTGAGATGATAGGTGATTACAAAGATAGCTATTTCCCGCGTAAATTTCTGCACGACACGTGGTTTCATCTAGTGCCCGAGGCTAGGGATATGCGCACGCAAAAGCTAATCGAAAATCTGGAAAAATCAAAATACGCACAAGAGCTGCACGCAAAATAAATATCGGTTTGCGGTTTTAAATCGCTAAATTTATACGAGAATCAAGGTGAGCCTTGAATTTTGGACTAAATTTGCTTTGCGAAATTCGCGCGTTAAATTTAAGCAAAAGCGAAAATTTAAATTCGGCCGCAAATATCCTTTACGCTCGCGTAAAAATAAAATCTCGCTATGCGCTTGATTTTATCTATTTTATAGTCGCGCGCAAATTTAGCTTTAACTGCGGGTTTTGCGCTACTAGCGCTCGTATTTATCAAGGATTAAAGCTAAAGCCTCGACTTTAGACGCGCTAAGAGCGGTTTAAATATCGTTTCCTTTTGATGATTTTTACGAGATTACGCTCTGGCTAGACTAAATTTTACTTTACTTTAATTTTTATATTATAAAATTATTAAAAGTAACCGAAAGCGACCGCTTGCAAGGAAATTTATGTCTAAGGATATGAGCCGTATCGGCAAATAAAAGCCGTCTGGCGACTGGGCAATCTAGCTTTTGCCTAACGTACGTAAATTTAGCATTTGCGGGCTTTTTCGCTCATAGATTTAGCGCAAAGTCGGGCAAATGGGCTAGGCGTAATTAAACGGCTAATTTAGGTTCTAGCGCAAGAAAATGCGATAATTTTAACTTCGGTTCGTCTTAGCGCCGTTGATTTAGGGTTAAATTTAGAGCCAAATTCGCCGAGGATAAATTTAGCCTTTTGCGCTGCGAGGACGGCTTTAGCGCCCGGCGCCTAGTTTGCTTGATTTTGCTTTAAGGGCTATGCTTAAATTTGACCGTATTAGCGCCGAGTCGTAAATTTAGCGCTGCGATAAATTTAAAAATCAAAAAAGGATCAAAAATGCTAACCAATCCCGTCGTTATCAGCATTGTCGTGATGACTGCGCTTTGTTTGCTGAGATTTAACATCCTGCTTTCTATCCTCGTCTCCGCCCTAGTCGCGGGTCTCATCTATCACGGTGGATTTGCCGGAGTCGGGGCGTTTTTCGACGCGCTAACGGCTACAACTTCTACGCTGATAACGGGCATGAAAGGCAATCTAGAAACCTCACTCAGCTACATCCTGCTCGGCGCGCTCGCGGCCGCGATAGCCAACACGAACCTAACCGCGATCCTCATCAACGCAGTTAGCAAGGCTCTAGCAAAAACCAGCACCTATTTCGCGCTTATCATCGCCGCGATCGCGTGCTTTTCGCAAAATTTGATTCCCGTGCATATCGCTTTCATCCCGATTCTCATCCCGCCGCTTTTGCCGCTGATGAACCGCCTAGGCATCGACCGCCGAGCCGTGGCGTGCGCTCTTACTTTCGGTCTAAAGGCGCCGTATGTTAGCCTTAGCGTCGGTTTTGGCCTTATCTTTCACGGTATCATACAAAAAGAGCTAGCAAACAACGGCGTAGAGGTGCAGATGAGCCAGATCTCTGATGTGATGTGGATAGGCGGAGCCTCGATGCTAGTCGGACTCTTTTTAGCGATTTTCGTCTTTTACCGCAAAAGACGCGACTACGCGCACACTAAATTTGAAACGAGCGAGGAGCAAGAGGCGCAGATAGCCGCAAGCCTAGAAATGACTAAAAAAGAGTGGGCGGTGCTAGGCGGCGCGGTAGTAGCCTTTGTAGTGCAAATTTATACCGAAAGCATGCCTCTTGGCGCGCTTCTTGGGCTTTTAGTCATGATCGTTTTGGGCGGTATCGAGTACCGTAAAATCGACAAAATCATGGACAGCGGCCTAGCGATGATGGGCTTTATCGCATTTATCATGCTCGTTGCCGCAGGCTTTGGCTCGGTTTTGCGCGAGAGCGGCGGTATCGAGCAGCTAGTGGGCTTTGCTAGCGAGGTGGTGGGCGGCAAAATAGGCGGCGCGATACTGATGCTAGCTATCGGTTTGCTAGTTACCATGGGCATCGGCACGAGCTTTGGCACGATACCGATCATCGCGGCGATCTACGTACCGTTTTCGCTATCGCTGGGATTTTCTCCGGCGGCCATTATCTTGCTAGTTGGTATCGCGGCGGCTCTAGGCGATGCGGGCAGTCCCGCTAGCGACAGCACGCTAGGGCCAACAAGCGGCCTAAATGCCGACGGACAGCACAATCACATCTACGATACGTGCGTGCCGACTTTCATCTTCTTTAATATACCGCTACTAATCGGCGGCGTTATAGGCGCGATGATTTTGTAAATTTTACGGCTTGTCTTTTTCCGCTATACTGCGTTGGAATTTAAATTTTAAGCTCGGCAGACTAACTGTCTAGCCTACGCTTAAAATTTAAATTCCGCCTTGTCTAGCAAAAAATACTGCGCCTTAATTTTTTCCATTCAAATTTTGGAGTAAATTTACAAATTTAGCTCATATATTCTTTTTGCCGTTACCTTTACAAATACTAAACCAAATCTAAAATTTGGAACGCCTTTTGCTTTGGCTAGCCTAAATTTCACTTTTTACAAAGGATAAACTATGATGAGATCGCTATGGGCAGGCGTTACCGGACTGCAAGCTCACCAGATCGCTATGGACGTCGAGGGCAACAACATCGCCAACGTAAACACCGTCGGCTACAAATACAACCGCGCAAATTTCGACGACCTTATCTATCAAACTTCGCGTATCGCTACCGCACCGCAAAATCAACACGGCGGCGTAAATAACATGGAGGTGGGTCTAGGCACGCAGATAAACTCCACGACGAGGATTTTTAAGCAAGGCTCTTTGCAAACCACCGACAAGCAAACTGATATCGCGCTTCAAGGCGACGGATTTTTTATGGTTAGCCCGGACGGCGGCAAGACCACCTACTATACTAGAAACGGCGATTTTTCAAGAGATAGCGAGGGTAACTTCGTCGATAACGGCGGAAATATTGTGCAGGGCTGGATGAGGGACGAGGTTACGGGCGAGATAGATCCGACTAGACCTCTTAGCGATATAAAGATACCCACCGGCCTAACTGTACCTGCGCGCGCCACGACAAACATCGCCCTAAAGGGAAATTTAGATAGCGGCAACGACGTGGGAAATAAAAAGATACCTATCTACCAACTTGATCAGTATCACAACTGGGTCGATACCAATAATGACAGCATCAAAACCGACACGGAAAGACACGAAGAAAACAATATCGGCGAAAATAGATTTTACGTAAATAGGCAAGGCGAGCAGAGGATGACCGAGCGCGGAGCCGATCTTGGCGTTTTATTTAATAATGCCGGCGACGCGTATAATCTACGCACGGGGCATGGTATCTGGGTCAGCTACGCAGACGCCAAAACTAGAGCCATGAACGTAGGCGCT
>CAUPYN010000038.1:0-12460 GCA_963515575.1 uncultured Campylobacter sp. | reverse complement strand
CTCTGATACTCGCTATCCACGGGGTTTGCTACGTAAACTATCCCCTCGTAGGCTCTAAATTTAACCTCTTTTTCGCCCGCTTTTATAGAGCGCGTTTCAAATTTATCCGGATCAAATTTTAGATCCGCCGCCTGCGCACTAATCGCCGCGTACAGGCAAGCCGCCGCGCTCAATGCAAGCGCCCTCTTTTTCATCTTTGTTTCCTTTTGATTTTGCGGGATTTACCCGCAAATCCGCTCAAATTTGACTATTTGCTACCGTCCGGATTTAGCCCTTTTAGGACGTAGTCAAATTCTGCGTCGCTAAGGTCGTAGTTCATAAATTTCTTATAAAACGCCTTGGTTTGAGCTTTTATGTCGACGTCTTTAAAGAGCTCCGGCTGAACGATAGTAGCCGCCCACAAAATTTGTAGAGCTGACTCCGCGCCGTATCTATCCCAGCTAAACACGCCTTTTGGGTTGCCGTAGACTTTTTTGTTTTTGACCGCTTTTAGCCCTGCAAATACGGGATCGGCGTAAATTTTCTCAACCGCTTTTTGATTGTCCGCGCCGCCCACGATGATGATATCAGGGTCTGCCGCCACGATCTCTTCGGCCGTGATTTCTATCATGCTACCCTCTTTTTGCACCGCGTTTTTACCGCCCGCGTATTTCACCCACGTGTCGATGATCGTTTTGGTTCCGTCGATTTTTAACAGGTTCGCGCCGCCTACGATATGTAGCACTTTAGGGCGCGCAGCGTCGTCTAGCTTGCTCGTGCGCTCGGTAACTAGCGCGATGTTGGCATCTAGGTTTTCGTTTAGCTCTTTTGCTTTGCTAGCTGCGTCGCCGCCGATTAGCTCAGCCGTTAGCAGCACGCTTTTTTTCATATCGTCGTAGTCGCGAAATATCGCGTTTACCGCGTTAAAGCCGTTTTTAGTAAGGTTTTCTTGGAAATTTTTATTTGACACGACGACTACGTCCGGGGCTAGTTTAACGAGCTCCTCGATCTGGATGTCGTTGCCGTTTAGCGCAGCCGGTACCTCTGCGATGCGAGGGTAAATCGCGGCAAACCACTTATTTTTCTTGATGAGATCTGTCGTGGTTACGATCTTATCCGCGCCGCCTAGCACCAGGATCACTTGGTTATTTGCATGCCAAAGCGCGGCTATCTTTTGCGTTTGGGCGGGGATTTTGACCTCGTTGCCCGTCATATCGGTGACGGTTTTTACCTCGGCTCCTAGCGCGACGATAGCGCTTAAAAGCAACGTCGTGAGAAATTTTTTCATCTTTTGCTCCTTGTGAGATATAAATTTATAATATTACAAAAATGCATATTAAAATTTGTGGAATATTACAGAAAAGCATATTAAAATAAGATATATTTTTAAAATTTAATCAAGAAGCGAATTTAAAAGCTAAATTTAAGCAGCCCCGTCCGCGGCTTTGCGAACGGGGCTAAAAATCACTCGTGGTGATAGTCGTCGTATATGACCTTGTTGGTTTGGAATTTTATGCGTTTTAGCTCGCGAATACGTAAAAATTCCTCCTCCTCGATCCTTTGGATCTGGATGGCGGCCTTAAAGGTCGGAGTCTTACTGATGAAGTCCCAGCCGTTGCTCGTTAGCTCGTTGCAGCAGCTCTCCCAGTAGTGGTAGGTCATCTGGATGACGCCGTCCGGGACGATACCAGTGACGTCAGCTTTGATGACGATGTAGCCGTATCTACTCCATGCCTTGATGAAGTCTCCTTGCTTGATACCGTAGCGCTGGGCCAGCGCAGGGTTCATCTCTGCGATCGGTCCGATGCTGTCGCCGCCCTCTTCGATAGCTTTTGAGCGTCTAGTCATAACGCCGCCGGCGTACTGATAGACTTTACGCGTAGTTAGCAGCTGTATCGGATACTCGGCATCTGTCGGCTCATCCACGCTGCCGGCCATCACTTCGTACTCAGGCGGTAAATTTACTCGTTTAGCAAACTCGGCTTTAGCAGGCTCGATATCTGCGACGCTCTTTACGTGCAAGCAAGGGATAAATTTACCTTTGCCGTCGGGCGTAAAGAATTTTTTATCTAGATATAGGCTCTGTCCGCCCATGTCGTTTTCATCAGGGCACGGCCAGTGCAGTCCGTGGTGCTTTTTAATGCGGTAGTAGCTCATGCCGCCGTATCTTCTAGGGTCGCACTTACGGACCTCTTCCCAAATTTCTTCGGGCGAGTTAAAGTTAAACCCTTCCGTCGCTCCGAGCCTTCGCGCTATCTCGCAGATGATCCACCAGTCTTGTCTGGCGTCTCCCGGAGGCGTGATGACGTGCTCGTTGTGCTGTACGCGGCGCTCGGCGTTAGCGTAGAGGCCTTCTTTTTCGCTACTTGCCACGCCTGGCAAAACGACGTCGGCTTTACGCGACGTTTCGGTTAAAAATATATCCTGAACCACGTACATATCTACTTTAGAGATCGCTTTTAGGAAGTGGTTGGTGTTTGGATCGGTCATAACCGGGTTTTCGCCCATCGTCCAGAAGAAGTGCACTCTGCCGTCAAGGATGGCGTTTGGTACTTCGGTTTTATGGATGCCGATTTTACCGTTTAAGGAGCCTGGCTCTAAATGCCAAACCTGCTCAAACCACTCGCGCTGTTTCGGATCGGTTACCGAGCCTAAATTTGGAAAAATATTTGGTAACACGCCCATATCGCAGCAGCCTTGGACGTTTTCTTGTCCGCGTATCGGCAAGTCGCCGCTGCCTAGCTCGCAGATATTTCCCGTTAAAAGGAATAAATTTGAGATATCGCAAACCGCGCCCACGCCGTGGTTAAAGTGCGTGACGCCCATACCGTGCGTGATGACGGCCGGGCGGATAGTCGCGTACATGCGAGCCGCTTTTCTCACGTCCTCAGGGTTTAGGTTGGTGTAGCTAGCGATGGCTTCAGGCGAATAGTCCTTTACCGCTTCGCGTACGTATTCTACGCCCTTGGTGCATTCGTTTACGAAGTCCCAATTAACCAAATTTTCCTCGAAAATAACGTAAATGAGCGAATTTATAACCGCAATGTTATGCTCGGGCGCTAACTGCAAATGCACGTCCGCTCGGCTAGCAAATTCCGTTTTTATCGGGTCTACCACGATGAGCTTAGCGCCGCGGTTTAGCGCGCGCTGTATGTGCATCGCCGCGATCGGGTGGCCGTTTTCGGGGTTTGAGCCGATCATCAATATACAATTACTATAAGGTCCGATCTCCGTGAAGCTGTTTGTTGCCGCTCCGTTACCGATTGTTTTGGCAAGACCTGCCACAGTCGGAGCGTGTCAAATTCTAGCGCAGTGATCGACGTTGTTCGTACCGATTACGGCGCGCATTATCTTTTGCGCGACGTAGTTGTCCTC
This sequence comes from uncultured Campylobacter sp., assembly GCA_963515575.1. GTDB lineage: Bacteria > Campylobacterota > Campylobacteria > Campylobacterales > Campylobacteraceae > Campylobacter_A. The sequence continues at coordinate 9,106 of CAUPYN010000038.1, read as the reverse complement.
TAGCGTACAGCGAGCCGAGTAGTTGCCTACTAGCGCGTCGGGGCCGTATTTTTCCTTTACTTCTTTCATCTTTGCGACGACTAGATCGAGCGCCTCGTCCCAGCTAGCCTCCTCAAGGTCTCCGTCTTTGCTAAATACGCCGTCTTTTTTGCGAATTAGCGGTTTTGTTAGTCTATCAGGCGCCCCCACGTAGTCCCAGCCGTAAAAGCCCTTTAAGCACAGATTGCCCTGATTTACGGGGTTATCCTGCACTCCAAGCGCGCTTCTTATCACGTTGTTTTCGACGTGAAGCTCGACCTGACAGCCCGTGCCGCAGTACGGGCATATGACTTTACCGGTCTTTGCCATTTTTTCTCCTTTTTTATATGCAGATTTTGCATATTTATTAAATATGAAATATTTGCATATTTGTCCTTAAAAGATAATAAATTCTCTTAATCTTGTAAATCAGTTTTCGAATTTAAGATTTAATTTATATTTTATATTGATATATGTGGCTAAAATCACCATTACATCGTAATTTAAAGCGTATCATCTTAGTTACTTATAAAGGCGTATTGAGAGTTTTTATTAAGATTAGAATTAGTTATTGTATTAATGTAACTTAAAATTCTACTTCAACGCTTAATTAAATTTGATCCCTCCGTGAGGCTTGAAGCGAGCAAAAACGGTTAAATTTGCAAGATTAAATTTGAGTCGTTTCTGATAGTGCGAGCATTTTGGCGTTAAATTTATTTTGAATTATTTTGGAGTGCGGTAAATTTAGAGTGAGTTTCAGCCGGTCAAACTTGACTGCCGAACCCGCGAAACTAAATTTAGCTTCGCAAGCGAGCCGCCAAATTCTGCCAAATTTGACCCGTTTGGCCAGCCGTCAGTCCGCAAAACAGAGTCAAATTTGACGCGTTAAAGAGCCCAGCTTGCTCCAAGCCCTTAAGCCGAATGGATCAAAACCCGTGCGCCTTTTTTAGCTCCGGATCGATCGGTTTTTTCGCGCCGTCTTTCGTCACGCTCACGTAAGTCGCGATCGCGGATGTCACGTGTATGCGCTCGCGAAAACCCGCCGCATTTAGCCGCAGCGCCGTGACTTCGATCTTGGTTTTTATAGACGTATTGCCCGCGGCGATGATTTTGGCGTAGCAGCTCACGACGTCGCCGACGAAAACGGGCTGCTTAAATATAATCTCTTGCATCGAGATCGTCACGACGCGCTCGGGCGACAGCTCCCGCGCGGCCTGTGCGCCGGCAAGATCAATCTGGCTTAGTATCCAGCCGCCAAATATATTGCCCGCCGAGTTCGTGTCCTTTGGCAGCGCGACTTGTTTTATGCGCGGCTCGCCCATGCCTTCTAGCATTTCTTCCATTTTTATCCTTTCGTTTTAGATTCGTAAATTTAGCGACTATTTACCACGTTTGGCTTGCTTACCCTCAAGTAAATTTAGCGCGATTTCATCAAATTTGACATGTTTGCCCACCGATAAAGCCGAATTTGCGCCGCGATTTAGCCCAAGCAAATCAAATTTGACTTTTTAATTTTACGCCAGAATTTAAATGCAAAGAACCAGGACTCACAGCAAATTTGGTAAATTTGCGGAGCGAGACGTACAAATTTAGGCCGCAAAACCCATATCCAAAAAATGCTAAACTCAGCGTCAAAAAGATGCGGGCCTAGGCCGCTCAAAAAGGCAAATTTGACGTAAAATTTGGGTCAAATTTGTATGCCGGGGTCGCCAGATTTAGCGCAAATTTGCCTCGGACTACTTTTCTCCCGCTTGCCATTTTTCCCATTCGCCGCTCTCGTCAAGCTCGTTTCCGATAGCCTTGTAGCGGGCGTAGTAGTGCTCTACAAATGCCCTTGCCTGCGCATGTTTAGGCAGGTAGCTTTTGCCGTCTTTGTCGCAAAATTTAGCCAAAAACTCGCCCGCAGGAGCGCGCCTTGCGTAGTGAAGCGCCAAATTTTTGTAGTTTGCAAGGCAGATTTCTTTAAATTTAGCGTAATGCTCGCGGTCAAATTTGACGACCAAAGCGCCGTCCTCAAAGCTAAGCGCGCCAGAGCCAAAAAGCAAGCTAAGATGGATGAGCCCCTCGCAGTAGTACGCGCGCACCTCATCGACCTCGCGCCACGCGACGAGTCCGACAGCGCGGGCGATCAGCTCGTGAAATACGCTCATCTCGTAGCCTTCGTCGCCGCCGATAAAGAAATTTACGAGCCCGCCCGTGGTCGCCTTGTACTCCTCGATAAATTTAAACTCGCCGTCTGCGTTCATCGCCTTTTCCGTGTCGGTGCCGACGAAAAGTATGTGTCCAAACTCGTGGCCGATCGTGGAGATTTCGTAGGTTTTCTTCCAAATTCGCGGCTTTTTAAACAAAATTTCGCGTCCGTAGTCCAAAAACTCGCGCGAGAAAATCTCCCCGCTAAGCTTCATAAACGGCCGAGCCTTGGCACTCTCGTAAACGTGCTCGACGAAGGCGAATATCTTTTTGCCCCGCTCCTTGCTCACGGTCTCGTCGTTTGGCACGACCTGCGCGGAAAATAGCCCGTTTAGCTCGGCGCCGTAGTAGATCATCGGCACGCTGATGTAGGTTTGCGTTCTAGCGACATTTTGCGTGACTTGGCGCGCGAGCTGGGCGTCCTTGATACCGCACTGCTCGCAAATTTGCTCGTAGGCGTGGATGACGCTAGCTTTAAATTTCGCCTCGTCAAAGTCGCTCGCACCTGAGAGCCTCACGTCCCACTCGAGCGCGACGGCGTGCGTGTAGGCGTCCTCGTAGTATTCGAGCGGATGGCCGGGCTGCAGCGGGCCTTTTACATCCATCCACGCGCGCTCAGCATCCTGCCACGCGGGGATCGCGCGGTCGTTTTCTCGCTCGCAAAACGCCGCCTGTAGCTTTTCAAAATACTTCACGTAAGCTTTTTGCTCGTCGCTTACGGCTAGCGTTTTTAGATTTTTGATTAGCGCGTCCAGAGCGTCAGCCACGCGTTTTACTTCATTTTCAAAGGCAACCGCATACGGCGCAAAGGCGTATTTTTCGCCGTTTTTCATAACCGCGCCGTAGCTTCGCTCGCCCTTTTCCTCGCCGTCTTTTTGATATAGGCGGTTTTCGCCTATAAATTTGATCGCCTCGGCCATGCTTGCAAATTTAGCTTCAAATTCTTTATTCGTCGTTTGCAGGATTTGCCTGTCCCACGCGCTTTGCCACGCGTTCATCGCTAGTCCCGCGCCGTACATGCCGCTAAGTAGCGCCGAGTAAAACTCGTCTAAAATTTTCTCCTCTTTTACCCGCGCCAAAAGCTTTTCAAAGCGCGCCTCGTAAAACTCGCGCACGAGCTCAAAAGCTTCGTCTTTTATGCGCCCTATCTCGGCTTCCTCGCGCCCTTGCTTTTTTAGCTCGTTTTCTAGCGGCTCAACCTTTAGATCGACTATGCGGCGCAAAACTGCGACCTTTTCGCTCTTTTGCCCCTTAAAACCGGCTATTTTTAGCATCTTTAGCACGATCTGGCTTGGGTTATCTAGCTGCCGATACATCGCGTTTAGCTCGTCTTTGCCTGCGGCTACTAGCTCGTTTAATCTTTTAAAATCGTTCACGTTTGTCCTTTTTAAAATTTGGCGTATTTTAGCTTAAATTTGATGCATATCACGTTAAAAGTGAGTAAGCGGGAGTTAAATTTGACAGTGCGGACAGTGAAATTTGCGCCGTAAAGAACGCGGTTTATAAAACCCAAATTTGAATTTATATAAAAATAAAGCGCGGACTCAAATTTGAGATTAAATTTAAACCCGCGCGAGTAAATTCGGCTAAAATTTAGCGCTTTAGCGAACAGCGGTTTAAAAAGTAGCAAGCAGGGCAAAATCCCGTAACGCCCACGATAAACGGCACGAGCCCTACTAGCCCCCACCAGCTGTTAAACACGACTCCAGCGATCATTATCGCAAGTCCGATCAGCGCTCTTATTATCCTAGTTTTTTTACTTAGCATTGCGTTTTCCTCTCTTTGTTTTTGCATTTTTTACACGTATTTATACCAAAAAATTTATAAAGAGGACAATAACCGTAAACAGCCGTCAGTAGCGGCACGAGTCCGACCAGCCACAGCCAGCACTCGCAGACGAACCCAAATGCGTATATACAAACCGCAGCGATTACTAGGCGGATAGTTTTATCTAAAATCCCGACGTTTTGCATTTTCTCTCCTTTATGCTAGACCTCTTATCATGCCTTGCATGACCATCGGCTTCATCATATATAGCTTCATCGCCCAGTTTAGGTAGCTCTCGCGAGTCGCGCCCATGCACGCTATCGTAGGCTCGGGCTTGCCCGTCCAGTTAAACTCCACCATCACCGCCTTGCCAAATTTTGTTAGCAGCGGGCAGGCGGTGTAGCCGCCGTATCTAGCACTCGGTTCGCGTCCTTTTATAACGTCGGCTAGATTTTGCGCCAGCACTGGATACATCTTGCGTATACTAGCTCCGGTTTTACCGGCGGGAAATCCGCAAACGTCGCCGATAGCAAATATATTTTTAAATTTCGAGTGTTGCAGCGTCTCGCGCGTGAGGCTAATCCAGTTGCCTGCCACATCGCCCTTTTCTACGCTTAGCCCCGCATCGGCGTAGATTTTAGAAGCCTTCATGCGAGGCACTAGGTGTAGGTAGTCAAATTTTACTTCGACTAGCTCTTTAGCGAGTTTATTTTCGCCGTTTTCACGGTACGGCATAGCATGCTCAAATACCGCTATATTGGCACTTTTATCCACCTCAACCAGCTGATGTGAGGTAAAATACTTCACATCTCGCTCCTCGAGCATCCCTTCTATCATTTTAGCATAAACAGGGGCGGAAAATATCGTCCGCGCACCCGAGTATATCGAGATATCAAGCTTGTCTCTGTTGCCTAAATTTCGCGCCATATCTTCGGTTAGCAGCGTTACTTTTTTATTTGCGCCCGAACACTTCATCGGTGTTTTGTTGTCGCTAAAGACTATCTTGCCGCCTTCTTTGCCGACTTTTTTCATTATGCCGGACATAGCAACGGCGCCTGGGATCGTGTAAATAGAAGTCACGTTGTCGCTACCGATATCGTCGGCGCTAAGCCCTTTCACGCTCTCAAACTCATACTCCACTCCGCTAGCTATCACGAGGTAGTCGTAGTTTAAATTTGACCCGTCCTCTAGCTTGACGGAATTTGCCCCCGGATCGATGGATACGGCATTTTGCTTTATCCATTTTACGCCCTCTGGGATCAAATTTGATTTTTCGTAGGTTATGTCTTCGGGCAGATAGTGACCGGCTGCGATGAGCGTAAAGCCGGGCTGATAGTAGAAGTGCTCGTCCTTATCAAGGACCGTTAGTTCGGCGTTTGGCATATCTCGTCGTAGTTTCGCCGCTAGGCTGATGCCGCCTAGACCGCCGCCGATTATTAGGATATTTGCGCGGATGTCCGCATTTTCTCCCGCATTTAGCTTGCTAGCCCCTGCGACTCCCGCCGCCGCTAGCCCCGCCGCGCCTAAAATTTTCAAGACGCCTCTTCTGTCGATGCTTTGCATAAAAGCTCCTTTTAGAAGTTATTGTCAAATCATAGCGCATTTTAAAATTTAAATATGTAACAAAGTCACCTTAACATCACGACTCCGCGTTTTAGCTCGACGAGCCCCTTTTTCTGCATCTCTTTTAGCGCTCTTGATACCGCTTCTCGCGCGCTAGCGATGTCGTTTGCGATCTGTTCGTGCGTGATCTTTAGCCCGTTTTTCGCACCGTTTTGCTCGAGGAAATTTATTATTCTCCGAGCTAGTGGCAAAAACAGCGTCTGATCCATCGCCGTTATCGCCGAGCTAAAGCGCGTCGCCATGAGCTCTAGTGCGTGATTTGCCACCTGTGGATAGTTTTCGCGTAGCCTCTTAAATATCTCCCTCGGGATCAAAATCATCCTCACGTCATCTTCGATTTGCAAATTTATCTCAGCTTGTAGCGTTCCAAGCGAACAAAAGCCGCACAGCATGCAGCTATCGCCGCCTTGCAGGTTAAAGACGGTGATCTCTTTAAAATTACTCGTGCTAACCAGCCCGCGCGCACGCCCGCTTATGATGATCGCATAGCCAAGGCAGCCGTCTTTTGGGTATATCATTTCACCCTTTTTAAAGCTTTTTAGCGTCGCGCTTTTTAACACCGCCTCTTCATCCTGCGCACTAAGCGTAAATTTAGAGGTAAACCGCCGCCTTATAGTATCTTTTAGCTCGTCTCCAGGCATACGCACTCCTTGACTAAATTCGGTTTTGTTTAATTATATTTTCTTTTACGTAAAAGCGCGGTGATAAAATTTAGCTACAAAATATTTTAAGTATTGATTTATTTTGTGACTAACTCACCGAAATTGCGCTAAAATTGGGGTAAAATTTAGAAAAAACAAGGAAAAATATGAAAACGCAGGACGAAAAACCAAGCCGGCTGCAGCACTTTCCGATCATGTTTTACACCGTAGTTATGGGGCTTGGCGGGTTGGCTCTTGCTTATGAGCGGCTAAATTTACTCTTTGATATATCAGGCGTGGTTTTTGAGGTTTTGCGAGGCGCGGCGAGCCTAGCATACGCGCTCGTCTGCGTTTTTTACGCGGCTAAGCTAATAAAACACCCGCAAGCTTGCAAGGCCGAGCTGTTTCATCCCGTGCGGGTAAATTTTTTCGCCGCGTTTTCGATCGGCACGCTATTAGTCGCCTCGCTCTGGCGGGACTTCGCGCCCGTTTATGACGCGCTTTTTTGCGTGGGCGTAGCATTTCAGACCTTTATCACGCTGCACGTCGTGTCCTTTTGGATCAAAAATAACGTCCAGATCGCACACTCAAACCCCGCGTGGTTCATCCCGATCGTGGGCAATCTCTTTGTCCCGCTAGCAGCGCCCGCCGCGAGCGAGCTTGCGTGGTATTACTTTGCGATCGGGATATTTTTTTGGCCCGTGCTTTTTGCAGTTTTGTTTTACCGCATCATCTTTCACGATCAGATGCCGCAGAAATTTATCCCGACGCTTTTTATCGTGATCGCGCCGCCTTCGATGGCGTTTTTGGACTACGTCAAGCTCACCGGCAGCTTTGACATGACGGCAAAGATCATGCTCTACGTCACGCTATTTTTCGCGCTTCTCATCCTTTTTATGTTTAAAAGCTTTTTGCGGCTTAAATTTTTCCTCTCGTGGTGGGCGTTTACCTTCCCGACGGCTGCGGCTAGTATCGCGTTTTTACGAGCGTTTGAGTTTAACGGGATCAAATTTTTCTTGCTTGCGGGAGCGGCGGGTTTTGCTATCCTATGCGTTTTTATAGGTATCGTGGGCTTTTATACGGTAAAAGCGATATTTAGCGGAGAGATTTTTACGACGCAGAAGTGAGATTTTAAGCGTAAATTCAGCACAAAAGACGCTAAATTTAAGAGCTAAAATATCGCGCCTATTTGCTTTAACTCGGATTTGAGACGTTTGTCGCCGCGTTTAATTTAAACCAAGCGGCAAATTTAGCTTTCTTAAGCGCAAATTTAGATGGGCCGTAGCGACGCTTAACCGCGGTATTTTGCGAGATTTGCGTCGCCTAGCCTAATCTTAGCCAAAAAGCGAATTATTTTAGCAATCCGCTTGATTTTAGCATATTCGTAATCTCTTTAACCTCGGCCGTACCCTTATGGCAAGCGACTTCTTGCTCCTCCTTGCTTAGCTTTTTTATGCTAGCGTAGTCGGCCTCAAACTCTTTTTTTGTCGCCTCGGCGCTAAATTCCTTATTGCCCTGAGCTTTGGCTTGTTTTTCCATCGCGTCGATGAACTCGTAAGAAACCTTTTCGTACTCTTTGCAAGCAGCAGGAGTTTCCTCGGCCGCCAAATGGCCGGCAAATACGCAAAGCGCGACTAAAAATAACGATTTTTTCATGTCTTTCCTTTTTTTAAGATGCAGCGTATGGTAGCGAAATTTAGCTAAATTTTGCCTCGCAGCGCGATCATTTCGCTAAAAGTTATCTCGCGGGCGTAAAATTTAACTCCGAGCGAGGCGAGTTTGTCTTGTAGCGCTAGCGCCGACTCCTCTATGCCGCTAAAAAGGCAAAGCGGTAAATTTTGCGCCCTCTCTTTAGTCGCCGCAAAGCTCTCGTTGTCAAAAAAATTCTTTAAAAACACGAGCGTTTTTACTGGGTCCACGCCCAAATCCTCGATAAAAACGCTGAAATATTTATATCCCGGCTCCGCGCGCGCTTCATCTTTCCGCGCGTAATCGTCCGCCAGCTCGCGGTAAAATTCGTTGTTTAAATCCGCATACGCGCGATGACCCGCCAGCTCTTGCGCCACTGTCCCGGTGCGTCGTCTGCTAGCTCTTCGCCAGTTTTGCGGCTAGCGAGCCTATATCCCTCCTGAAAGCTCTCAAACTCGCCCTCGTCGGGGTAGAAAAACGGTAGTAAAATGCACTCTGTAACGATGCGTTTGCGGATAAAATTTCGGATTAAATTTGGAATTTGCACGGCGCAGCCTTTGGGTTAAATTTGAGCGAATTTTAGCAGAGTTTTTAGTTCGCGTAAAATTTACGCTCAAATTCAACAAATTGCAAATTTGAGCGCAAAAAGACAAGCGGAAGTATCGCGAGATGGATTTAAATGTTGTGCAGAAAATTTTGGACAAGGCTAGACAAGCAGTCTGCCGCAGTCCAAAATTTTAAAACTCATTTAAAGACGCTCGCGAGACGACGCATTAAATGCTTTGTAGGATTTTAGGTTTTGAAAACGCTGTTATCGGCCTAATCTCCCCCTTAAATTTCTCAATCTGCGCTAGCACGGTGTGAGCCGAGTTGCTTTGCGCGAGACTTGACGTGCCTTTATCAAAGGTTAGCACGTTTACGCAGCCGTGCTGGCAGAGGCTCTTTTCGCCCCAAATTTCAGGATCGTACCACGCGCCCTCGCAGATAGCTACGACGCGCTCGGGCACGATACCGGTGACTAGCACGCCAGCTAGTATCTCGCCGCGGTCGTTAAATACGCGCGCAACGTCGCCCGTAGCTAGTCCGCGCTCTTTGGCGTCTTTTGGATTTATTAAAACCGGCTCTCTACCGCTAACTTCGGCAAAATTTCTGATGATAGAGTTATTTAGCTGGCTGTG
>CAUPYN010000037.1:0-12568 GCA_963515575.1 uncultured Campylobacter sp. | reverse complement strand
CCTCAGGAGTTTGCGCTACTTCAAAAAGTTTAACTAGGGTTTCGCCTCTTGAGTGTCCGGCTTCTAGGTGGCGTACCCATGACTCGATGCCTGCTGGATCGTCGGCATAGTCTTTACCGAGGAAATTTTTATAGATGTTTGACACAAAGCCTCTGTCGGTGTCTATCCTGCCGTTAAAGTACGACTGAACCGCCGGAGAGCGGAGCATATCGTCTGCTAACTGAGCCTGCGTTTTGGTCGCGCCTGCCGCAAACCACGCGTTTAGACCCGCGCCTTCGGGCGCTCTGTTAAATAATGCCACGTATAGTTGGGCGACTTGTGCTTTTGTTACTGCCATAAAGGCCTCCTTTAAGGTAAGTTGAATTTGGTTAATACCGTGGCGATTATAACATTAAATTTTTGATTATCGGATAACGAGCGCAAAAAGTCCGAATTTAGTGCGGCGGGTAGAGCGTATAGCCCGCCCGCCGTAAGAAAAGAAAAAATAAAATGAGCGTAATATATAAAATTATAGTATTACGTTTCCGTCTGCGTCCGTTTTAGCCGAGCTCAGGTCTTGGACTCCGGATAGCTTAGTCACGTAGTCGTCCGCCGTTACGCCGTCGTTAGCGTCTGAAGAGACAAGATACGTGTTTGACTGATACGTGAAATACGCGGTCTTTGACTCGTGGTCTTTAGCCGCGGCTAGCGCTCTTGCTAGGTTGTTGGCAAAATCTAGCGAGCCGTCGGCCTCGTATTTGTGGATGGAGTTTTTGTTGGCTACGGTATTTCCTAGATGTAGCTTGTCGCCTCTAGAAAAATCAGTAACCGAGCTTAGACGATCCGCGCCGAATGTTCCCGCGCCGGTACCTAGTTTGTTTACGTTAAACGTATCGTTGCCCGCACCTCCCGTTACGCTAGTGCCGCTTAGCGCGTCAAATGTGATCTTATCGTCGGCCAGGCCGCCTTTTATCGTGCCTGCGGCGTCCATCTTGCCCGTAGAGTCAAAGGTAAATTTGCCCTTTAGCGCGCTTGCGTCTACGGTTTTTAGTTTTAGGTGGTCGTTTATCTTTAGCTCGGTGTTGCCGTCGCCTTTGACGTTTATCGTCGTTAGTTTGGCCTTATCCGCCGCGCTAGCTTTTAAATTTATAACGTTTATCGCGGTTGCGGTTTTGGCGGTATCTTGATTTGAGGTTATATTTACGGTTTCTATGTAGTCTAGGACGAAATTTCCCGTATTGTTTAGACCCGCAGTCGTCGCTTTTGGATTAAACGCTAAATTTAATACGTCGCTTTCGCCGCTTTGCGCGTCTTTGATTAGAACCGCTACGTCTGCGGTAACGGCTACGGTATCTACCGCGACGGTAGAGCCGTTAGCTAGATTTTTGATCTGGGCTCCCGCGCTAGCGCCGCCTCCTAGAACGACGGAGTTTAGATTTGCCCATTTAGTCATATCGACCGCTCCGTCTAGCGCGTTAGTTATCTTTAAATTTTCAAAATTCGTAAGCGTTAGTTTATTTACGGTCGCTTTTGCTACGGCTGAGGTTACGGCTATGGTGTCGTTACCCGCGCCGCCGTTTATGCTCTGGACGTTTGCTACGCTATCTACCTCGACCGTATCGTCTCCGCCGCCTAAAGTAGCCGTAGAGTTTGCGACGTTTTTTAGCTTGAGGCTAGAAAATCCGCCTTCAAAAGCGCTTGAATCAAAATTCGTAAGGGCCGTTTGCGCGGAGAGATCCATGGTTAAATTTCTCATGCCGCCATCTACTTTGACCTTGGTTAGCGACGTGATGTTGCCTACGTCTAGGCTGCCTTCTTTGCCCGCTTTGGCGTGTAAATTTAGCGTTTTTACCTTATCGGCCGCGCTTGAAGAGAGTTTGGCCGTAGCGTGAGCGGAGTCCTGGGCGTAAGACATCGTTAGATCCACGTCTTGTTCGTCGGTTTTTATGGAGTTTGAGCCGAAATTTACGTCCGTTACGTCGATCTTTTTAGCTTTTGCCGCGACGATGTCTGAGGCTAGGGCTAAATTTGCCAGCGTTAGCTCGGCTGCGTTCGTATTAGCGTAGGTTAGGGCGTTTGAGTCGCGCTTTAGGTCGATATTTACCTTTTTGATCGCTTCGCCCGTGGTTACGGTCGTAGCCCCGCCTGCTTGGAGTTTTAGGGTTTGGGCTTTAGCGACGTTTACGTTTGCGGTACCGTTTGCCGACACGTCTACTTTAGTAGCTTCGACGGCGTTTAGCACGACGTTTCCTTGCGACATTATCTGCGTTTCCTTCGCCTGCGCCGCGGTTAGCTCTACGTCGCCAGTGGTGTCTATCTTGACCTTGTTTGAGGTGTCGGTTTCGGTGATTTTAACTTTATCGATGGTAGAGATGCTTAAATTTTCAAAGCCGTAGTTAAATTTGACGCCGCTTGCGTTAAATTTAACCTCCGAATCGATATTTAAATTTTCGATTTGCTTGACGCCTTTTAGGGCGTTGGTTAGCTCCGTGTCGGTTAGTTCGGTGGAGTTCGTGTTTCTAAGCACGGTTAAATTTAGCGTGTCTTTTCCGGCTCCGGCCTCTACTTTATCTAGAGGTGAAAGCGTTGATTTTCTATCGCCGCTGCCTTGATAATACTTCGCCGTAAAAGTGTCGTCGCCCGCGGTGCCGGTTATATTATCGACGTCTTCGGTTAGGGTTTTGCTTACGCCCGCGCTTGCTAGCGCGTCTACTCTAGCCTTTTGCTCTTCTAAATTCGTAGCGTTAGTCGTGCGGATGATTTCTTGAAACGGAGCGTAATTATAGCCGCCGTTGCCGTCGCTATCGATGTTTCCGATCTTTTGCGCCATGTATGCGGCGATCGCGGATTTGTTTTCAAATATCCTAGCTGCCGTAGGATCTGCGGCTCTTGCTTCTGCCGATGCGGCTACCTCAAAGAGTTTAGCCAGCGTCTCGCCTCTTGAGTGTCCGGCCTCTAGATGGCGCACCCACGCGTCTATGCCGCTTGGATCTTGGGAGTAGTCTTTGCCCAGGATATTTTTGTAGATATTTTCTACGTAGCCTCTGTTAGTATCGATGCTGCCGTTAAAATACGACTGAACGGCCGGAGAGCGTAGCATATCGTCTGCTAACTGAGCCTGCGTTTTGCTCGCGCCTGCGGCGACCCATGCTCTAAGACCCGCGCCTTCGGGCGCTCTGTTAAATAATGCCACATAAAGTTGGGCTACTTGTGCTTGCGTAATTGCCATGTCGGCTCCTTAAAAGTGAATTTTAGCTTAAGTGCTAACGTCTAACGAATAAATGTATCGACTATTACGCAAAGTCAATGCAACTATTATAATAGCAATAGACTATTCGTCGCATAAATATAAGCAATATCTATTCCAATAATGCTGAAATCTTAAAATAAAAAATTAAATACTCTGGCACTTTTTAATATTTTTTTAAGTATAAAAGGACTACAATCACATTCTTGATGTTTGAGTTACTGGTTAAGGTAAATTTTGGGTAGAGCAGTTAGAGAGATAAAATCGGAAATGGTTTTGATAAAACAAAAAGGAAGTTTTTTTAGCGACGAAAGCGAAAAAGAGCTTTACATTGAGATTTTGAACTCTTTGGCTCAAAAGCACGATATGGAGATACTGGGCTACGTTTTGGAGTCCGGTTCCGTATCGCTGTTTTTAAAATCCGCAAACATACCTAAAATAATGCAGGAACTAAACAGCGCCTTTATACGAAACAGAAACAAAAAAAGAGGCTTCGTTCAAGAAAGTGATATAAAAAGGTACGAGATAAGGGACGTTTTTATAAACGAATTTGAAGATGTCTTGGCATTCTTGCAAAAAAGCGGCGGATATACCTTTAAAAATATCGACAAAAATTTAAGTTTAGCAAAAAGAATAGAAATCCAAAATTTTAAAAAAAGGACAGAGATGAAAGTGGTTGCTTTAAATTCAGAAGTACATAAAGGGTTGTCTTATCACCAAGACGAGTTACCGAATTTTCCATTTGCGGAGATAGTCGCCAGCGAGGCATTTTTTTGCGATAGGGACTTAGCGATAGTTTTTACAAACGACGTAGTGCCTAAGCTTTTAGTGCTGCTAGGCAGAAACGAAAATTTAATCATAGATAAAGATTACAAAGGATACGTACCGGCAATAATGCAAAACTATCCGTTTACGGTAGCTAAGGTAGAAGACCAAACTATCCTTTGCGTCGATGAAGACGCGCCTCAGCTAAAAGGCAAGGGCGAGAAGCTATTTAAGAAAAACGAAGAGCCTAGTGATTTTCTAAAAAATACCATCACGGCTATCCAAAACTATAATGCCGAGCTGGCCGCGACTCAAAAAGCGCTCGAAGAAATCAAAAAGGCCGGAATTTTGATAAACAAAGAGCTAACGGTATCGGACAACGATAAAAAAATAACTCTAATAAAGGGATTTTCGGTCGTAAGCAGAAAGAAGCTAAACGAGCTTGACGACGCGACCTTGGCCGATTTTGCGAGAAAAGGCTATATTAGCTTGATAGACGCGCACATCAGGAGCTTGTCGAATTTACAAAATTTGGCGGCTAAAATTTTAGAAAACGAGAGCAAAACGGCAAATGAAAATAAATGAACTAAAAGAGAGCATTAAAAAGTCCAAACGCGTAATTATTTACGCGGGACTTTTTAGTATGTTCATAAATGTCTTGATGCTGACCTCGCCTTTATACATGCTTCAGCTCTACGGCAGGGTCGTAACTTCAAGAAGTCTTGATACGTTATTTTTCCTAACCCTTATCGTTATATTTTTGTATCTTTGTATGGCGCTTTTTGAAATTTTACGTTCGAGGATACTCGTAGTATTTTCAAATCAACTCGATCTTAGGCTATCAGAGCGCGTTTACGATGCGATATTTAAGCTCTCGGCCAGGCAGCCGGGCAGAGTCTCGTCTCAGCCGATGAGAGATTTAAATACGATAAAGCAGTACCTTAGCGCAAACGGCGTGTTTGCCTTTTTAGACGCTCCGTGGCTACCTTTTTATATCCTTATACTATTTTTCTTTCACCCTTATTTCGGATATTTTAGTATCGTAGCGGCTATTATTTTATTTGCGCTTGCGCTTTTAAACGAGGGCGCGACCAAAGACGGACTAAAAAGGTCAAACGACGCTTTTAACGCCGAGACTCGCTTCGTGGACTTAAATTTACGCAACTCCGAAGTCATCCAAGCGATGGGAATGAACGGAAATTTAAAGAAAATTTGGCATAAAAAGCATAACGAATTTTTAGAAGCCCACTCCGAGTCTAGCGTAAAGGCCGGAATGTACGCAAACATAAGTAAAGTTTTTCGCGTGGTTTCCCAGTCGCTTATGCTGGGTCTTGGCGCGTATTTAGTCGTTTTGCAGGAAGTAAATCCGGGAATGATGATCGCAGGCTCCATCATCATGGGCCGCGCGCTAGCTCCGCTTGATATCTTGATCTCAAGCTGGAAAAGCTATAAAAATACGAAAGAAAGCTATGCTAGACTTTCGCAGTTTTTAGAGGATTTTCCGGCAGATAATGAAAAGCTTAAGCTTCCGGATCCGCAGGGCGATATATTCTTAGAAAGCATAAGCCTAGTGCCGCCTCACGGCAAAGCGCCTACCTTGATGGGGATAAATTTCGAACTAAAAAGCGGCGATATGTGCGCTATCATCGGTCCAAGCGCGGCGGGCAAAAGCTCGCTTGCTAGAGCGATGCTGGGCGTTTGGCCGGTATTTCACGGCGTAGTGCGTATAGACGGAGCCGACATCACGCAGTATAACAGCGATCATTTAGGACGGTTTGTCGGGTATTTGCCGCAAGACGTCGAGCTTTTTGAAGGAAATATCGCCGAAAATATCGCGAGATTCGGCGAACTTGACAGCGAAGCGATCGTTCGCGCGGCAAAGCTAGCCAACGTCCACGATATGATATTAAATTTACCCGATGGCTACGAAACCAAAATCGGTATCGGCGGCGCTAGCCTAAGCGGCGGACAACGCCAAAGAGTCGCTCTAGCTAGGGCGCTTTATAAAGAGCCTAAGATGATCGTGCTGGACGAGCCTAACGCCAGCCTTGACGAAGAGGGCGAAAGAGCGCTTTTTGCCGCGCTTTCTAGTATGAAAGGCAAAGCTACTATCGTGCTAATAACCCATAAGCTAAATATCTTAAATTTAGTGGATAAAATCGCGGTATTAAACGGCGGTAGGTTGATGTATTTCGGAGCCAGAGACGCCGTACTCGCCGAGCTTAACAAAGCCAACGCGCAACAAGCTCAAGTGCAGCAAAAACAAAACCGCCCAAGCATAAGCCTTGACGATTCGGAGGAATAAATGATACTTAAGAGTGAAAAAGGCACGGTAAATTTCGGCATTTTCGTTATATTTATGCTCGTGGGAGTTTTTGGGATATGGCTAGGTATGGCGCCTCTAAATAGCGCTGCGGTAGCCGTAGGCAAGATAAACGTCGTAAGTAACAAAAAGATTATCCAGCACTTAGAAGGCGGCGTCGTAGATAAAATTTTCGTCAAAGACGGAGACGTAGTCAAAGCAGGCGATCCGCTAGTGGAGATAAAAAACGCCGCGCTGCAAAGCGAGATAGGTATAGTTAGAGCAGACTATCTACGCACTAGCGCCATAGTTTCTAGGCTAGAAGCGCAAAAAGACGATGCTAGCGAGATCAAATTTAGCGACGACATAAAGCAAATAAGCGGCTATGAAGAGGTCGCTAACGGCCAGATTAGTATATTTAACGAGCAAAAAAAGCTGCTCGATAACGAAAAAACTATCTTAAAACAGCGCATAAAGCAGCTAGAAAATCAAATCCAGGGCGCAAAAGCCATCATGAGCGCTAAAAAAGACCGTATCGCTTCTTTAAACGAAGAGATAAGGGAGTGGGAAAGGCTTTTTAAAGAGCAATTAGCCGATAAAGTCAGACTTCGCGACCTAAATAGAGAAAAAACCGCGGTTGAGGGCGAAATAGCCGCCGGTACCGCCGAGATCGCAAGGCTAGGCGTCCAGATAAACGAGACGCAAGGACAGATAGCTCTAAGAGATAGGAGCTTTAAAGAAGATATCCTAAAAAAACTCGAAGACGCTAAAATTCGTCTCGTAGACTTAGAGCAGCGATATAACGCGCTAAAAGACCAATCCGAGCGCACCATCGTAAAATCTCCGGTAGAAGGCAGCGTCGTAGAACTAGCATTTCATACTATCGGCGGAGTTATACGGCCGGGCGAGAGGATCATGAGCATAGTGCCAGACGATACCGACTACGTCGTAGAGGCTAAGCTAAACGTAGTAGATATCGACACCGTGCATGTAGGACAGCTTGCCGACATTAGATTTAGCGCGTTTCAGCATAAACCGAGCTTTGTTATGGAAGGCAAAATTACGTACGTATCGGCAGATAGCGTTCAGGATAACGCCGGACACTCTTATTACGATATAAAAGCCGAGCTTACGCCGGAGGGTATGAAAGAATTTGATAGAAACGAGTTTTTTATCGTGCCCGGTATGCCTGTAGAGGTGATGATAAAGACCGGCGACAGAACGATGCTGGAGTATATCTTAAAACCATTCATAGATATGTTTAAAAGGGCGTTTAATGAAGACTAAAATTTTACTTTCCGCCTTGTTGGCTTCAAATTTTGCTTTCGCGCAAAGCGTCAGCCTCTCTGAAGCCTACGAGATGGCGTTAGAAAATAATAACGAAGTAAAGATGAATATGTATAACAACATAGCCTCCCAGGAGAGACTCTCTCAGGCTACGGCTATGTTTTTGCCTACCATTAACGCTGAGGCGTCTTATATCGGCGAAAAATACGACAGGATGGATAGACGTAGAGTATCTAAAATAAACGAAAGCTATAAAAAGGTAGGCGTTAGCCTTAGCCAAAGCGTTTTTAGACCCGCTATCTGGTATCAAAGAAACCAAGAGGAAATCAGAGTAAGAGGCAACGAACTCGTCTATGAAAACGCTAAGCAAGAGCTAGCCAAAAAGGTCGTAGAGGCGTATTTTAACTATACTTTCGCCTCTGAGACGCTAGCTCTAGCGCAAAGCTATGAGGAAGCCAATCGCGCAAAATTTAACCAGATGCAAAAGTCTTTGGAATTCGGTCTAGTAAATAAAATGGATATGCTAGAATCCAAAGTAAGACTAGATGAGGCGATGCTAGGCGTAAACAAGGCTAAGCTAAATATCGAGGTGGCAAAGCTGGAGCTAACGAAACTCGTCGGGCAAGAGGTTGAGGTCAAAGATAGCTTTAAAAATATCGACACCGAGTTTTTTAAAAGCATAAATTTAGCCCAGTTCGGCGACGTAGCTAGAAATTTCAAATACAAAGACAGCGTGCTTGCAGTAGAAATTTCCGAACAAGAGTATAAAAAACGAAAAAGCGAGCATCTACCGACGCTTGATTTTAGTATCAGCTACTCAAATTTATATTACGACGATAATGACTATTCGGGCGACAAACGCAGGCAGCTAGATACTATGCTTAGATTTACTCTGCCTTTATATACCGGTGGATCTACCAGCTCGCGGGTCGAGGAGGGCAAGCTATTAAATTTAGCTAGCATCGAACAGCAAAAAGATATAAAAAAAGAGATAGAAATCAGCCAAAAAAAAGCAATCAACAACTATCTTAACTATATCGACGAGTGCGAGCTAATGCATAGGTCGCTACAAAATGCGGAACTTTACGAAAAATCGATAGAAAGAGGTTATGAAGAGGGTCTAAAAGACGCCGTAAATTTATTCGACGCGCGCGCTAGAGTGTTTAAAACCAGAAACGAAGCGCTAACGGCTGCTTATAATCTCGTGCTTTCTTATCTGGAGATACAGTGGCTAAATTCGAACATTTCAGTCGAAATGATGAGAGACCTTCAAAGAGCGTTTAAGTAAAATTCGTTTTTATTTTTGCGTTTTAAACTGTTTTTATGATATAATTAGCGACAGTATTCTGTAAAGATACCCAAAAACTCAAGAAAAACACTAAAAAGGAGTCCTTAATGGCAGTAACACAAGCGCAAGTCGCGCAACTTTACGTAGCGTTATTTAACCGCGCTCCCGAGGGAGACGGCTTTAACGCATGGGTTAGAGCTGGAGCGAATAAAACGCAAGCTCAAATAGCGCAAGAGATGCTAAATTCCGATGCGGCTAGATCCTACTATAATGGCAGAATCAATCAAGATAAAGATTTTGTCGAAATGCTTTATAAAAATATCCTAGGTAAGGATTACTCGCAAGACCCAAGCGGTATCGACGCATGGGTTAGACATATCCAAGCCGGTAACTCAAGAGGCGACACTATCGTAAAATTGTTTGAGGTGGCTACTTCGGCGGAGGCTAGAGCGGCCGACCCGGTTGCTGCGGCGACTTTTGCAAATAAAACTGAAATTTCAGCCTACATGGCGCAAAAAATTTCTCAAATAGCTCAAGACAATAGCGGTAATTACGATTACACTCCTTTCCAAGAGATTATCAGAACTACAAACTCTACGAATTTAACCGAGCAAAAAGCTAGAGTAGATCAGCTGGCAAACACCGCTTATCATACTCTAACTACCGGCGAAGATACCATAAACGGTACTACGAAGGCAGATGTTATTAACGGCGTTATAAGCTCCGTAGTTTCTCAAAATACGTTTAATCCTGAAGATAAAATTGACGGCGGTTCCGGCGAAGATACGCTAAATGCGGTTATGACTACAAATTTTAACGGATTTTCCGGCGGATATTTGAGAAACGTAGAAAATCTAAATTTAACTAACGATAGCGGCACTAGAAAGATATTTAACGCTGAGGGCGTAGAAGGCTTAAGAAAAGTAAATATCGGCGGAGATAGCGCGACTAGGGTTATAAATTTAGCCAATATCGTTGATCTAAGCGCTGCAAACGTAAAATCAGGCGATATACTTCTGACCTACAACCCTGCTATAATCGCAGGCTCTAACGACGAGCAAAATCTCACTTTAGACAACGTAGGCGCAGCTACCGCTGAGGGTATGATGTCAAATTCTATTGTTACAACATTTAGCGGTATAGAAAAGCTAAATATCACCACCAAAGGCTCTGCAAGCTATATAAGTGGCGTTAGCAATAAAAACATAGTCGTAAAAGGCGATGCGGCTCTAGATATAGCTTTAGCGGGTACTAAAGCCGCACCTAACGGCGTTACTACAAATTTTGACGCATCGGCCTTAAATGCAGACCTATCGGCTAATTTAGTCGGCGGATATACTACTTTAGAGGATGTAAAAGGCGGTAAGGGTAATGATACTTTCAAGGCTAATATCAATAGCGCAAGCGTAGGTATATTTAAAGTAAACGGCGGCGACGGCAACGATACCCTCGAATTTAACGATTTGGACGGCGGACTCAATACTGCTAGAAAACTAGAAAGTACTTCTATTGAGAATTTAATATTTAAAAATTCTGAGATAACAACTAGCGTTCCTGCTGTTTTAGACCTTGAGAAATCTCCGGATGTAACAAGCTTAACGGTGGGCTTGAAAGATACGATGAGCAGTAAAAGTTTGAACGTCATAAATTCAGCCAACCTTAAAACCCTTAATGTTTTAACAAGTACTGGAACAGGCAATACGATCACCGTAGATACAGCAAATTTAAACGCCGTCAATTACACTAACGAAATTGATACGGACAGTAAGCTAGTTAGCGTTACGGCAGCTAATGCTACGAAGCTAGACGTAAGCTTAAAAGGTATTATCTCTGGAACGGGTACGATAAAAGCAGATAAAGCTACTGCTCTTACGCTTACTATGGATTCAAAAGACGTCGGCGGTAAAAATTTAAGCTTTGAAGCGCCGTTAGCTACGTCTTTAAAAGTAACTACGACACAAGAAGATAGCGTATTTAATTCTACCGCAAATAAGCTAAAAGCCCTTAAGACCCTGGATGTAACCACTGCGGGTAAATTTACTCTAAGCAATACCGCTACCGAAGATCACTTTGCAACTCTTTCGACTATAAATTTAAAGGGTACTAACGAAAAGTCATCTGCCACTGTAGTTGCAGGTATTCAGTCCTCAGATAATGCTCACAGAAGTACGTCTATTCAGGATATAAATTTAACAGCTGATCATCTGCAAGCTACCATGGAAACTCATGGTTATCAGTCCTTACATGCTACGCTAAATACTCAAGGCACCATCAACGTGTCATTAAATAATGATACTCGCGGTGAAGTTGAGATAGATACTAGTAATGCGGGAACTTTAAACATCGAAAACAATAGTGCAAATATTCAGCACTTGAAACTATCATCTACTCTTGACTATACCGATGCGACTGATAGCGTGATTGTAAAAGGCGGTACGGCGCATAAGGTAACTATCGGAAAAATAGCTGCAAATAAAATAGATATAGACCTCGGTCAAACCCTTGGAGTAACATCGTTTGTTGACAATGGTCCAGCTTGGTTAACCGCAAACGACATAAAGCTAAAAATTTCTTACATAACGGGAACGAACGAGGCTCCTATAGATCTAAGAATAGCTGGCGGTAGAGATTTTAAAGCAGACATTACGGGTTCGGTAAAAAATGACACTATCAATATAACAAAAACAAATAGTATAGTTGGTGTTGAAAATATTAAAGTTAGCGGCGATCTTGGAGCCGGATACGATGAGTATACTCTAAATACCAGCAATACCGGCGATAGCCTAAGAACCATTGACTTAAGCGGTCTTAGAAATGTAGAAAAAGGCACTATAACCTTAGATACTCTTAACGCGAAAAATTTGATCTCTCTTAAAGCTACCGGTGGCGAAGATACCGTTACTTTACAAAATAATATGCTTTCAGAGACTACTATTAGAAATTTAGATATAGATCTCGGCGCAGGCGATGATAAGATTACATTCGGTACGCTAACTGCAAGTAAAACCATTACCGTAAAAGGCGGAGCGGGCAGCGACGAATTCATCGTAACTAATGCAAAGACCGATACTGACGCTAGCAAATATGTAGTAGTTAGCGATGCTTCTAGCGGTGATAAAATTAAATTTGGAGCGGTTAGTAGTATTGAAAAAATTGAAGATGATGTGGTTAAAAATAAAACTACGTTAAAAGAAGCTATAAATGCCGCTATAGCTGACAACCAGACTCCTACCGCTGGTGGTATTGTAAATAAGGTATTTTATTTTACCTACGGTGGTGATACTTACGTGGTTCATAATGCTGCCTCAACGGTTAACGGCACACCTGATACGCTTACAACAGATGATACTATTGTTAAATTGGCTGGCGTTAGAGCAGATGATATTATCGCTACATATGATACCACTCAAGGAACGTTTAATATCAACTGATATTAGTTTTTATATGCTTATCTCCCGACTTATCTCGGGAGATACTTTTACTATATTTTAAATTTCATTCACGAATTTTGCTGCTTTAGCGTATGATTTTGACGGCTCGACCTAACCCTCTGCGCTAAATTTTACTCTATCTTAAAACAAATTTTGTTTTTTATGCTATAATTGCGCCCAATCTATAAGAGATATTTAAATTTAAATCACAATTAAAGGAGTCCACATGGCAGTAACTCAAGCGCAAGTAGCTCAGCTCTACGTAGCGT
>CAUPYN010000036.1:0-12672 GCA_963515575.1 uncultured Campylobacter sp. | reverse complement strand
GTTCAAAGAAATCTTTTTTCGCCAGATTTGGAAATTTCTCGCCTAGCTCGTCGGCCTGGGCTTGCGTTACTTCGATATTTTCTAGGCCTAAATTTAGCTTATTTGCGATCTCTATTAGCTCGTTTAGATTTTTGGCTCCCCTTAGCTCGTTTAGCGTCGTTTCGCTTGAGAGCGCTTTGGCTAGGCGGTTTTCAAAATTTGGAAATTTGCTGATTTTCTCGCCGCCGCTAAGCATCTCCAAAATTTGCAAAAGCTGCATAAAAGTCGCGTTTTCAAACAAATTTTCCGCTGCTTCCTCGCCTAAAATTTCTTTTACGTCCGTGCTTTGGATAGGCGCTTTGATTTGCCCGTTTTGAACCGTTTGGGCGGATAAATTTACGGCTTTTGCCATCTCTTTTAGATCTTTTTCGCTTAAATTTTCGCCCTTTTTAGCGGCCGCGTCTAACACCATAGAGAGAAATGCGCCGTCTTCTTTGCCGCCTTTTTGCGCGTTTTTACTCTGTTTTTTCACGCCACCTTTGATGCTCGCGTCAAATGATAAAATATCGTTTTGAGTTGTCTGCATAAAAACCCTTTAAATTTAACTTTCATGGCCTATGCAAGAAACGTTCCACAACGGCTTTATTATTTTTATAAGGAAAATTTAGCTAAAATCAGCCCCATTTTAATAACGGAGAAAAATTTGGAAAAGATACGAAACATCGCCGTCATCGCTCACGTTGATCACGGCAAAACTACGATGGTTGACGAGCTTTTAAAACAATCGGGTACTTTTAACGAGCACCAAGCCGTCGGCGAACGCGTGATGGACAGCAACGACATCGAGCGCGAGCGCGGCATTACGATCCTATCGAAAAACACCGCGATCCGCTACAAAGACACCAAGATCAACATCATCGACACCCCGGGCCATGCCGATTTTGGCGGCGAGGTGGAGCGCGTGCTAAAGATGGTCGACGGCGTTTTGCTGCTCGTGGATGCGCAAGAAGGCGTAATGCCGCAGACTAAATTTGTCGTGAAAAAGGCGCTCTCGCTCGGCCTTCGCCCGATCGTCGTCGTAAATAAAATCGACAAACCCGCAGCCGATCCAGACCGCGTGATAAACGAGATTTTCGACCTTTTCGTGGCGCTTGAGGCAAACGACGAGCAGCTGGAGTTCCCAGTCGTTTATGCGGCGGCTAGAAACGGCTACGCAAAGCTAAATTTGGCCGACGAAAACGTAAATATGCAGCCGCTTTTCGAGACGATTTTGTCTCACGTTCCGGCTCCTAGCGGCGATATAAGCAACCCTTTGCAGCTTCAGGTTTTCACGCTTGATTACGACAACTACGTCGGTAAAATCGGCATCGCGCGTATCTTCAATGGTAAAATTTCTAAAAACCAAAACGTGATGCTCGCTAAAGCCGACGGCACGAAAACGACGGGCAGGATTTCAAAGCTCATCGGCTTTTTGGGTCTTGAGCGCCGCGACATCGACGAGGCGCAGGTGGGCGATATCGTGGCGATAGCGGGCTTTGAGGCGCTGGACGTCGGCGATAGCGTCGTGGATCCAAACTCTCCGATGCCGCTTGATCCGCTAAAGATCGAAGAGCCTACGCTTAGCGTCGTATTTAGCGTAAACGACAGCCCGCTAGCTGGCACCGAGGGCAAGCACGTAACATCAAACAAACTAGATGAGCGGCTATCGGGCGAGATGAAAACAAATATTGCAATGCGCTATGAAAACATCGGCGAGGGTAAATTTAAAGTTAGCGGTCGCGGTGAGCTACAAATCACGATTTTGGCCGAAAATATGCGCCGCGAGGGCTTTGAGTTTTGTCTGGGACGTCCGGAGGTTATCGTAAAAGAGATCGAAGGCGTGCGCTGCGAGCCGTTTGAGCTGCTAGTGTGCGACGTGCCGGACGAGTTTAGCGGCACCGTGATCGAAAAACTCGGACGCAGAAAGGCCGAGATGGTCTCGATGCACCCGACCGGCGACGGGCAGACGAGGATCGAGTTTGAGATCCCTGCGCGCGGTCTTATCGGCTTTAGAAGCCAGTTTTTGACCGATACGAAAGGTGAGGGCATCATGAACCACAGCTTCCTTGAGTTTCGCCCGCTCATCGGTAGCGTCGAACACCGCAGCAACGGTGCTCTAGTGTCGATGGAAAACGGCGTAACGCTAGCATATAGCCTCTGGAACCTGCAAGATCGCGGCGTACTTTTCGTCGATCCGCAGACTAAGACCTACGTGGGTATGATCATCGGCGAGCACAGCCGTCCAAACGATCTGGACGTAAACCCGATCAAAGGCAAAAATCTAACCAACGTGCGCGCTAGCGGCTCTGACGACGCTATCAAGCTCGTACCGCCTAGAAAGCTAAGCCTTGAGCGTGCTCTGGAGTGGATCGAGGAGGACGAGCTGGTCGAAGTTACGCCGACAAACATACGCGTGCGCAAACGCTATCTCGATCCTACCATGCGCCGCAGAATGGCAAAAACAAAAGAGTAAATTTTATAAATTTAGCCTGCAAATTGCGCTTTTGCGCGGTTTGCGGGGTACTAAATTTGCCGTGCTTGCAAAAAGGATTTTGGCTTAAGTTTGCCGGGGAATTATTAGGCGATTTTTACGCGCTCGTCCTTTTTAATTTTCATAAATTTAACGACTCAAAAGCTAGGAAAATTTGGCCGAAAGGCAAGGCCGTATGCGCTTTTTATAAGCCGGCAAATAGAGCCGAATTTACCCAAATTTACGGCGGTAGTTGAAATGCGAATTTTTTAAACTATCTACAAAATTTAAACGCGCGAAGACACTAAAAGATCGGTTTGCGATTTCCCGTAAGCCGCAGCCGCTGATTACGGCACGAAAGTGCCGCTAACTTAAAAGTGAGGGCAAAACCAGTAGTTGGCTCAAACAGACGCGATCTAAGCTATGATTACGCCGTTTGCTTTACCGCAGACGGCACCGGTAATCTCTGAGCCTGCGGGCAGCAAGACGCTCAAGATTAAGCGGCGCAAATCCCGTTCGAAGATGTCCGAAATTTCGGTCTCTTTGACTTGAGCCAAACTATAAAAATCGTAAAAATCTATGCTCGCCAAAATAGGAAATATTATGTTCACGCACTTTTTTTAAACGGGATTTATCTTCGCCACTAAAAGATGACTGGGTCGAGACGCTACCACAGTACGTCAAAGACGGCGTTCTTTGCGCCAAGGAAAACCGATGCTCCTTACGAATACGCGATTGGTCGGCTTTTGATTTCATGATACCAAAACGCATAAAGGGCAAAACCGCGCATACTAGCGACGAAGTGATCTTAGATTTACGAGATTTATCGCTTTATCCTGATTTGCGCGGGTTATCCATCACGACTAATTTTAATTTAATTCAGGTACGCAACCTTGACGCTCTTTACCGACTCAAAAATTTAGAAACGCTATCTATAAACACGGAAAAAATGCATAAATTTGAGATAGACGTCTCAAAAATAACGGCGCTAAAAGAGCTGGTTTTAGACGGCTATAAGCCCAGCGTTTATAATATCGGCAAAGCCAAGCAGCTAGAAGTCCTCGTCCTATACGGCTACGAAAGCAGCGATTTGAGCGAATTTGCTGATTTGTTAAATTTACGCGATTTGAGGCTATTTTACAGCGAAATAAAATCATTGAGCGGCATAGAAAATATGACTAAACTAGAGTATTTGGAGATAGCTTGGGCCAAAAATTTACAAGACGTTTCGGTACTGGATAGACTGGAGCAAAAACACGAGATAGGCAGCGTTTTGCTACCGAAGAAATTTAAACGCAAAAAATAAAAGACGATGATAATCACGAAATAGCGCAAAAAGCGATGACGCTAAAAGGCAAATTCGCAAATACGAAAACCCGGCGCGAAATTTTAGTTGCGAGAATTTATGATTTTTCTGCTAAAATCGCGTCTTTACGTCTTTTAAACCCGCGGCAAAAATCTCAAATCCGCCGCTAAATTTGCGTAAAACGACTAAATTTTATAATCAAGGTATAAAATGGAACTCTCGCATATCATCGTTTTAGCCCTAGTTCAGGGCATTAGCGAGTTTTTGCCCGTATCCAGCTCGGCGCATCTAGTGCTGGTGCCAAAGCTGCTAGGCTGGGCGGATCAAGGGCTAGCCTTTGACGTCGCCGTTCACGTGGCACGCTGGTTGCGATTTTGATTTATTTTAAAGACCGCATCGCCGCGCTTTTGAGAGATTTTTTCGCCTCGATCGCTCAAAAAAGGGCGGTCGGTCAAAGCACGCTCGTCTGGGCGACGGGTTTTGGCACGATCCCCGTGGGGCTGTTTGGCCTAGCCTTTGGCGATTTTATCGAGCAGTACGCTAGAAACGGCGCTTTGATCGCTATTATGACCATAGTTTTTGGATTAATTTTAGGCTTTGCCGACAAAAAAAGCGGCGCAAAGGACGAAGCCGCCATCACGATAAAAATCGCCCTAATCATCGGCCTAGCGCAGGCAATCGCGCTCATACCGGGTGTTTCGCGCTCAGGCGTGACGATGACGGCGGCGCTGATGCTCGGTTTTTCTCGAACGGCGAGCGCAAATTTTTCGTTTTTGCTCTCGATCCCGGTTATCGTGCTAGCGGGCGGTTTGGAGGCCCTTAAAGTCTTTAAGATGCCCGATGCGCTACCTTGGAGTGACCTTGCTATCGGCGCGGCGATTAGCGGCGTTAGCGCATATCTTTGCGTACGGCTATTTATGGCGATGTTGCAGCGCATTTCGATGATGCCGTTTGTGATTTATCGCTTGGTTTTGGGCGTATTTTTGCTCCTAACGTTTTTATAAATCGGCAAATTCGGGCGCAAATTTGAGGTTTGCAGCCCGAATTCGCTTTGTAAATTTAAAGCGCGAATTTGACTAAGACGGGTCAAAATTTAGCTTTTCTAAAACTCGCGCTTCTGCTCTCTACGCTATTTCCTTCGCTAAACATCCTATGTTCGCTATATTCAAACGGCGGCGGGTCTTTAACGAAATCATAAATTTCCTCAAAGCTTAAAATCTTGCCGTGCAGGTCGTAGCCGGCGCTTAGCGCCTTGCCTTGTACGTTTGCGATATTTGCGTGGATGCGGCCGTAGAGATGGATAGAGCCGTGGTGGCCTGCATTACACTCAGATAGCGGGTAGCAAAAGAGCATGAGGCGAAATTTATCCTGTCCGTGTTGATTATGTCGTTCTGGGCAGCTAGCTTACGGTTGTTTTTGCGGGGCTGTTACAGTCGGTAACGGAAGACTTTATAATGTAATCTACTGCTTGCATGGCTGCTTTGTGATTAAATATTTTTAGCCTCCTTTTTTATCCAAAATACAATTTTTGCAAGAAATTATCAATAACAATCGGCTTATTTTTTAGGCAGTCAGCCAAGTAGTCAGCAAAAAATCGCCGATGTTAATTTTTTTTAGCTACTTTTATTGCTGTAGGTTTATGTAAAAATGCTTTAAATTATCGTTAAAACCGTGGTTTTCTTGCTGTAGGTTGTGGGGGGGGGTGTTGTTTGAAGTAGTGGCAGATGGGAAGGGATTTGAACCCTCGAAAGCTTGCACTTTACACGCGTTCCAGGCGTGCTCCTTCAACCGCTCGGACACCCATCTATGAAGGTTGGATTATAGCTAAAATTTAATAAGCGCAAACTTATATTAAATCTTACGTGCGTGGTTTAGATGAAATTTCGCTTAAAAACTTTAACGTCTCGCTTTTTAAATTTTCAAAATCTCCGGTATTTTCTATCGTAAAATTTGCCGCAGTGCGTTTTTGCTCGATATCTATTTGTAGCTCTACGCGGTGCTTTGCGGCATCATAGTTTAGATTGTTTCGCTTCATCACGCGCGAGATCAGCGTGTCTTTTGGCGCATAAACGACCGCTACGCGAGAAAACTCTTTATAGGCGTCCCTCCTTTCAAAAAATAGCGGAATATCCACAAAATACGTCCTGCCCGCGCTTTCTAGCTTTGTGGCGCGAGATAAAATTTCAAGCCT
The DNA here is from genome assembly GCA_963515575.1 of uncultured Campylobacter sp. Lineage (GTDB taxonomy): Bacteria > Campylobacterota > Campylobacteria > Campylobacterales > Campylobacteraceae > Campylobacter_A. The sequence goes on along the minus strand of CAUPYN010000036.1, from coordinate 6,687 downwards.
GATTTTTGGATGCAAAATTCGCTCTAAAATTTTTAGCTTATCCGCGTCGTTAAAAACTAGCGCGCCGAGCTTTTTTCTATCTATTTTGCCGCCATTTAAAACCTCGTCTCCAAACTCCGCCGCAACCTCGCTCGCGCATAAATTTAACTGTTCGTGAGCGATAGAGTCCGCGTCGATGATCTCAAATCCCCGCTCGCGCAGTATCTCGCAAACCGCGCTTTTGCCGCTGCCGATGCTGCCCGTGATGACGATTGCGTGTTTAAATTGCGGCATTTTGCCTCCGATTTTTTACTCCGATTTTAGCAATTTTTGGCTAAAATTAATCAAATTTCAATAAAGGGCAAAAATGATAAGCTACAAAGACGCTGGCGTCGATATAGACGCGGGAAATGACTTCGTAAATGCGATAAAACCGTTCGTCAAAGCGACGCAAACTCCGCACGTTTTAGGCGGCATCGGCTCGTTTAGCGGCGCGGTGAGGTTGCCCGCAGGCTACAAAAAACCTGCGATCCTAGGCGCCACCGACGGTGTGGGCACAAAGCTGCGACTCGCGATCGATGCGCGCAAATTTGACGGCGTCGGCCAAGATCTCGTCGCGATGTGCGTAAATGATCTCATCTGCAACTTCGCCGAGCCACTATTTTTCCTCGACTACTACGCGACGGCAAAGCTTGAAATCGCGGACGCCAAAGAGGTCGTAAAAAGCATAGCCGAGGGCTGCAAACTCGCGCGTTGCGCGCTGATCGGCGGCGAAACGGCGGAGATGCCCTCGATGTATGAAAAGGGCGACTTCGACCTTGCAGGCTTTGCCGTGGGCATCGCAGAGGAGGACGAGATCGACCGCAGCAAATTTGTGCGTGAGGGCGACGCGCTCATCGCGCTTCCTAGCAGCGGCCTGCACTCAAACGGCTTCTCGCTCGCGCGAAAAGTAGTCGCCGAGCTAGGACTAAAATTTGACGATAAAGTGGACGGTCGCGCGCTCATCGACGTGCTTTTGGAGCCGACCAGGATCTACGTCGGCGACTTTTTAAATTTAAAAGACAAGATCCACGCGCTCGCGCACATCACTGGCGGCGGTATCGTGGAAAATCTGCCGCGCGTGTTTCCACAGGGGCTGGGTGCGAAGATCGAGCGCGCAGCGATACACACGCCTGAAATCTTTAAAATCATCGCGCAAAAGGTAGAGCCTGCCGAGATGATGAGGACGTTTAATATGGGCGTTGGTATGATCGTAGTAGCGCCGAAGCAAAACGTAGATTTTGTACTAGCAAATACCGACGGCTACGTCATCGGCGAGGTCGTAAAAGGACAGGGCGCGCAGCTCGTATAAGCGGCAAAACAGGCTCGCCGCAATGAGCGCGTAGATTTAGCCGATTGTTTTATTTACGGCAACGGCGGCTAAATTTAAAGATGCCGATTTTCCGTTATTTTAGGCGGCTAGAGTTTGCCGTTATATTAAATTTAGGCAAACTCGAAACCATCCAAACGCTCGAAATCAAGCGGTAAATAAGGCGCAAAGTAAATTTAAGTATTTTATCGCCTAAAAACCCATAAATTTATCGCGACTAGGGCTTAAATTTAATCCTCGTTTGCTAAAGTTTTGCCGATTAGCCCGCAAGGTAGCCTTAGTCAAATAAACTCAAATTCGCTTGCTAAATTTGCGCGCTACGGTAAAATACCGGGCCAAAAAAGTACAAAAAGAAAAAACAAGTAAATTTTAAGACTAAAAAAGCGATAATCGAGCTTTAGTTTTATCTTAAAAGACTGCTTCAAAATAGCCCGAAAATCAAACTGCGGCGTAAAAAGAAGCTAAATTTAAAACAAAACCAAGCGATAAACCGAAATTTAAGGAGAAAAAATGAAAAAATATCTATTCGCGCTTTGCACTTTGGCCGCATTAGCCTGCGCGCAGGAGGCCAAAAACGGCGCAAGTATCGGCGCCGGAGCCGCCGTCCAAAAAGGCGTCTTTTATACCAAAGACCGCCTAAGCGCCGTGCCTTTGCCTCAGATTGAGGCTTATTACGAGGGTTTTTACGTTAGAGGCCTAGAAGCAGGCTACGAGCATAATTTTAGCGAAAACCTCTTTGCAGGCGCGTATGCGAGGTTTTTTGACGGCTGGCGCGTGAAGTCTAGCAAACTAAAACCTCAGTACCGCAGCGTCCGCGATAGAGAGCATCAAACGGCGCTCGGCGGCAAATTTGGGGCGAATTTAGGCGGTTTTCAGACCTTCGTTTATGCCCAGGGCGGCGGACGGGGCGGTAGCTACGGGGCCGAGGCGTCGTATTTCTTACCCGTCGCGCAGAGATTTTCGCTCATTCCAGCCGTTACTTACGACGTATTTTCGCGAAAGCTTAGCGATTATTACTTCGGCACGGACGTGAGCGAGCTAGGCGGCGCGGTGACCTCGGTCTATAATCCGGGCAGCTCCTACGCGCTAGGCGCCAGAGCCACTGCGACTTACGAATTTAACAACGGTTTTGGCTTAAGCGCGACGGCTGGCGCTAGGAGATTTTCGGACGAAGTAGCTCGTTCGCCTATCGTTCGCAGCAGATACGAGAGCGTAGTTTATACGGGCGTTTCGTATAAATTTTAGGCGTCAAATTTAAGCGAGAAAATGAGCGAATTTATCAATTTTAAAAGCAAAATCGTAGAGCAAAAGGCAAAAGCCAGGTTAAAAAATAGCGGCTTGCTGCGCCGAGTCGGTAACCGCGACTACGTGAGCGAGGAGGCGGCTCTGGGCGTAACCAAAATGCAGTTTTGCAGCGATAAATTTACGGACGGCGACCTTGCTGATTTGGGGCATTTTGCAAATCTAAAATCTCTGGAAATCAGCTCGCAAAACGTGCGTGACCTTTCAAATTTGCCAGCTCTTAGCTCGCTTGAGGCGCTAGATCTAGACGCCCCGTGCGGTGACGCCGCGCCGCTAGCTAAATTTAAAAGGCTAAAAAAATTGCGGCTTTTTAGCGTTTTAATCACGGATTTTACGCCGCTTGCAAGCCTTAGCGAGCTTAGGACGCTCGAGTTTTATGACTGCGGGGTTAAGGACGTTTCGTTTTTGAGCGAGCTAAAAAAACTAAAATCGCTAAAGCTTTCAAATAACGATATTTCAGATGTTTCGCCGCTTGCGCGCCTCGCAAATTTAACCGAGCTTTGGCTGGATAGAAACCGCATCCAAGACCTCCGTCCGCTTGCGGCGCTAGCGAAGCTAAAAGAGCTAAATATCGAAGTAAACGGCGTCCAAGACCTAGCGCCCATCGGCAAGCTTAGCGAGATAGAGTGCCTGCGCGCGGACGATAACCGTATCGCGGACGTCTCGCCTTTGGCAAATCTAGCAAAGCTGTGCGTGCTATACCTTAGCCAAAACGCTCTTACGCACGTATCGGCGCTTAAATTTTGCCGCGCGCTAGAAAACATTCATCTTGACCTTAATCAAATTTTAGACGTTACGCCGCTTTTAGCTTTGCCGAGGCTTAAATTTCTAACCGCCGATACGAGCGTAAATCACGCGGGTTTTGAAGCGAAATTTGACAAAAGCGAGGGGCTAATTTGCTTAGGCGACGTAGACGACGAGGCGAGTTACGCGCGGTATTTTGCGTTTAGCGCAAAAGAGGCCGAGTAAATTTAGTAAGCGCAAATACGCGGCTCGTAAATTTTACCTACTCTAACCAAAACGCAAAACCCCTTAATAATCAAATAAATACTTAAATAAAAATATTAAAGCTAAAATTTAAAAACTAGCGGCTAAAATTGGCTTAAATTTAACCCCAAGGAGTAGCTATGAGTATAAATTTAGATAGACTTAAGGCGCTTTTTAGCGAAATAAACGCCATAAATGACGCGAGTTTTGGCGCCGGGATGAGCCGCCTAGCCTACACGCACGAGGATAAGGCCGCTAGAGAGCTATTTATCGCGCGCTGTAAGGAAGCGGGCCTAAAAGTACGCATAGATGCGGTCGGAAATATCTTTGCTAGGCGCGAAGGTACCCAGCCCGAGCTGCCGGCGGTAGCGTTTGGCTCGCATCTAGACACCGTGATAAACGGCGGCGAATTTGACGGGATTCTGGGCGTTTTAGGCGGGCTAGAGCTGATTAGATCGCTAAACGACGAAGGCGTACAGACGCGCAGACCGCTCGAGCTAGTCGTCTTTGAGTGCGAGGAGTCGAGCCGATTTAACATCGCGACGCTTGGTAGCAAGGTCATGTGCGGCAAGCTGGGATACGAAAAGCTAAAAGACGTGCGCGACTTTCAGGGGCGCGCTACCAGTGAGATCTTTGCCGAGTTTGGTATCGATCTAGCAAACATCGAAAAGGCCAAAAATTTGACGCCAAACTACGAGAGCTTTTTTGAGCTACACATCGAGCAGGGGCCGCTACTGGATAATGAAAATATCCAAATCGGCGTCGTGAGCGCCATCGCCGCGCCGCACAGATTTAGCGTACACGTGCAGGGCCAGGCTCAGCACTCCGGCACGACTGCGATGAAGTACCGCCGCGACGCGCTTTGCGCAGCGGCACAGATAGTGCTAGCCGTCGAGAGCGTCGCGCGCGAAAACGCGGCAAACGGCGTAGTGGCAACCGTGGGCAACTGCACGGTAAAACCGGGCGTCATGAACGTAGTACCGGGCGAAACGACGCTGCTAATCGACCTGCGCGGTATCAACCTGCGCACGCGCGAAGCGGCCTACGAGCAGATCTTAGGCGAAGTCTCGCGCATAGAAGCGCAGCGCGGCGTCAAATGCGAGATCAAACAGCTAGCCTTCGACGAGCCGTGCGCGCTGGACGGCCGCCTCATCGAGCTCATCGCCCAAAAAGCCAAGCAGCTCGGGCTTAGCTTTGAAATCATGCCAAGCGGCGCGGGGCACGACGCTATGCATATAAGCGCACTCTGTCCGACGGCGATGATCTTTATCCCGTCTAAAGACGGTATCAGCCACAATCCGGCGGAATTTTCCAGCTGGAGCGATATCGCTAACGGCGTAAATTTACTAAAAAGCGCGGTTTTAGAAACGGCGTGGAGAGCTTGAGCCTAAGGCTAAATTCGGTGGGCGGAAAATTAGGCAAAGGCGGCTTAAATTCGCATTTAGCGCAAAACGTCACCTTAAGTTTCGGTTTAAATTTTACTCGCTCTTTGGGCGACTAAATTTGGATTTTTACGAATTTTGCGGATGATTTAGCCCTAAAACGGGCTAAATTTAAAACACAGTATCGTCGTTTTTGCTTTTTTCGGGTATGCCTTGGACGATATCCCGGTACTAGGCGATCTTGCCGTCCTTGACGCGAAATATATCCATAGCCGAGCGTCCGCGATCATTCGCGTTTAAGTTTGACGAGGCTGCGGATGAAGATTGCCGCCCGTGCCGATATATTTGATCTGCGCTGCTTTGCGTTTGCGCGAGTTCGTTGAATAAACTTGCGACAAGCTCGCCGCTACAGCCAAATAAAGATGTAAGCCTAGTAGCTATAGCCAAGCGCTTTATTTTAGGCTAAAGCGTAAATTAAATTTAGCCGACCGACTCGGCCGACTAAATTTCATCGCAAAACTACAGCTCCGCGTTAGCCACGGTTATGTCGTAGTTGTTTTGAAAGCCGTTATTCGTATTTACGACGCCTAGCAGCTTGATGTCGCCCTGGTCTAGCTTGCCGTTGCCGTCGTCCTCGATCTTATAGACGTAGTTATAGGAGTACGAGTTGCCCTCTTGCTTGAGGTTTTTAGCGATGAGTAGGGCTTTTGCGCCTTTTTCAAACGACTCTTCAAACACCTTTTTAAGCGCGTCTAGCTCGATATCTGCGCCGCCGCCTTGATTTGACGGCGTAAAGCTTAGCTCGGCTTTATAGACCTTGCCGTCTTGCAGCGTCGCTTTTTGCCCGTTTGCGTTTAGGTCAAACTCGCCCGCGCTTAGCTGCTTGCCCTCAAATACCTTTGAAAAATCAAGCTTATCGTCTGCGCCGAATTTCTCCAGCTGCCAGTTTTTCTCGTCTTTATCCGGCGTAAAGATGTATTTGCCCCCGTCCGCGCTCGCTGTTTTGCCGTCCTTTAGCGCCTCGCTTATTTTTAACGTTTGGCTAGGGGTAAATTTGCCTTTTAGCTCGCCTAGCTGCGAGGCGGTTAAATTTATAGACTTATCGTCGCTGCTGCTAATGCTTGCTATTTTGTCTTTGTTTGAGATTAAATTCGCCAAATTTTGCTTTATATTTTCCGCCGTATCTAGCAAATTTAGCCCGCCGGCGCCTTTTGCCGCTTCGGTCGCAAACTGCGCCGCGCTAAGGCTTTTTGACGCGGCTGCTAGCACGATATTATCCGCACTAAGATTAAAGTCGCGGTTTGCGCTAACAGAGCCTATATATTTTACCTCATCCTTGGTTATTACGTTATCGCCGTTATTTTCAACCTTATATATCTCAAAACCGCTGTAAGTTTTAGCTAGGATTATAGATTTTTCGTTACCCGCGGCTTTGGTTAAAAACGCCTTGCCTTCGCCGAAAATCTTATCAAACCCGGACGCAAAGCCTGCCGCCGTACCGCTAACGTAGTAAATTTTGCCGTCTTGTAGCTGCGTTTGCGCGTCTGCGGCTACGTTTAGATCGCCGATAGACGTTACGTTAGAAGCTAACCTGGAGAAATCAAGCTTGTCGCCGTTAGATAAGGCGTTTATAACGACTCTAGACGCGTCTTGCTTAAAGGTAAAGGT
>CAUPYN010000035.1:0-13298 GCA_963515575.1 uncultured Campylobacter sp. | reverse complement strand
ACGATGGAAAATAGCTAATTAAAATCTCAAATTTGACGATATAGCCGTATGGAATCAGTAAATAACGCTATAAGCTCGCAAATCGCGACCCAGGCCGCAGTCAGCGGCGCGCTACCCAAAACCGGCGGCGTAGGCGGCGCAAACGCCGGACAGACGGGCGAAACCAAAAATCTTTTTAAAAATCAGCCTGCGCCCTCGCAAAATTTAGACTCCGAGGCCGCGGATAACGCCGTAAAGGATCTAGATAAGCTCGTAAATAAGCTTTTAGACGAGCTAAAATCAAGCCCGACTCAGGCCAAAGAGCTAGCCGCGCAGGCTAAAAATCTCCAGCTCTCGCCAAATCTCGCAAAAGATATGAAAAGCCTCGTCGCACTTGCCGAAAACGAGCCCGATCTAAAGGAGTTCGCGCTTAAGCTAAAGGAGTTTTTAAAACCCGTCGCCGACATAAAAAGCGCGCCGCTAAACGAGCAGATAAAAAACTCGGGTATCATGCTGGAGGCAAATTTAAAGGACGCGCTAAACGGCAAATTTAACCTACCTAGCGCGATAAATAAGCTATTTGGCGATATAAAAAATCTCTCAAATCAGCAGCTTTTGGAGCAAATTTCAGCCTTAGCTAAGGATGACAGCCTAAGCACGAACGAGAGCTTTGCGAGGCTTGATCAAATTTTACAAAGCGCTAAAACCGCAGCCAAAGATACGCTAGCGGGCTCGCCTTTTAAACAGCTTTTTGAAATCGCCGATAAGCTCGAAAACTCGGCTAAATTTATGGATAAGCAAGCAAACGCCATGAGCGGCAGCGGGCTAAGCCTAAATGAAAAAACGCTAAACGCCGAGCTAAATAAAATCTCGCAGCTGCTGGCAAACGCGGGTGAGAAAATGCAAAATTTAAACAGCGAAAAGCTAAGTCAAAACAGGGGCTTTGCTTTAAATTTCGCCGAGCTAAAAAGCGCGGTAAAAGATCTAACGGACGAGCTTAGCGCGCTTGCGGCCTCGCAGGATAAATTTAACGATTTCGCGCAAAAAATCGTCCGAGACGGCGCGGAAGGAAGCGATGGCGCGACGCTACAAGATAAGCTGCAAAATGCGGCTAGAAAGCTAAATTTTGCCCTGCAAATCGCCGATAAAGCGGGCTTTGAAGCAAAAAATAACTTAGATGAGGTCGGCAAGTTAATAAAGCAGCAAAACATCGCTCGCGCCGAGCTTGGCGCCGTGACGCCAAAAAGCGCCGAAGAGACGGCAAAGGTGCTACAAAACGACGTAAAAAGCGCGCTTTTAAATATGCAGTCAAAGTCCCCAGACGCTAGCCCAGTAAAAGACGCCGCCTCAAAGCTGCTCGCTCAAATCGAGATGCATCAGCTAGCCTCCGCGGTCGCAGGCGGCGTGCAGACCTATTTACCGTACGTCTGGGAGGGCGTTGAGGGCGGAAATATCAGGTTTAAACAGGGCAAAAAGCAAAAACACTACGCGCAAATTGATCTGAATTTTCAAAATTTCGGGCAAATCAACATCATGGTGGCGCTTAGCGAAAACAAATACATCGACCTTGCGATCGCGACGCAAAAAGAGGAGTTTAAGGAGCTAATTTTAAGCGGCGCGAAGGAGCTAAAAAGGGCTATCGGCGAGCAGGGTTTGATAGTATCGAATTTTAGCCTAAAAACTATGCCTAAACTGCGCCTTAGCGGCGTTTACGGCGGTCTGGATAAGCTTGATATGGGCTTTGATAAAAAGGCGTAAATTTGGCGAAAGTACAAAAAACTAAAAAAGCCGTGGCTCTTGGCTACAACCGCCAAAAAGATAACGCGCCTAAGGTGCTAGCTACGGGTTCTGGCGAAGTGGCGAAAAATATCATAAATCTAGCCAAATCTCACGACATACCGATCAAAGAGGACGCTGATCTAATCGAGGTTCTAAGCAAGGTCGATCTAAACGAGGAAGTCCCGCCAAATCTCTATAAAGCAGTCGCCGAAATCTTTAACTTTTTGTATCAAATGACGAATAAAAAATAGGACGCTTACGGCAAAGTAGAAGCGAGGGCAGGCTTATTGCAAGTGCAAATTTGAGCGTGAACTAGGAAATTTAAACAAAAAAGACGGTCGGGATAATACTAATTTTAGCCTTGCCTTTGTAGATCTTATTTTCGGCCCTAGTTTTTACTAGCGGTAATGCGTCAAAAGGCGCAAACTACCCAAAACACGCGCTAGAAAAAGCGGTAACTCGCGATAAAAAATAGTCTCATCCAAAAAAGATAAAACCGTCAATCATAAAGTAAAATTTGACGGAAATCTCGCGGTCAAAAGCTGTAAATTTGAAGATAAATACAAGAAAACGCATAAAATTTAGGTAAAAACGCCGAGTTTAAAGTAAAATTTGACGACTATTCCGCCGTTTCGGCAAACGCCAAAATCTCACTCAAATTTGACCGCAGCATTTAGTTATCATAAAATTATTTGTATTATTTTATGTATTTTGCCTTATAGCTAAATTTAATACGAATAAAGATAAAATAGCCGTAAAATTAACTCAAAAACGGAATAAATTTGAAACAAAAATTGGTCTTAGTCGGCGCCTCGACGGGCGGTCCGGGACATTTAAAAAGGCTTTTTAAAGGGCTTGAGCTAAACGGTGCTAGCGTGGTTATCGCGCAGCACATGAGCCTAGCGTTTATCCCTAGTTTTATCTCGCAGTTTGACAAGGAGTGCGCGGCGGAGGTAGTTATGCTGGGCGCGCCTGTACAGCTAAAAAGTGCGATATATATCTGCGAGAAAAACTCCGAGATAATCTCTGCTAGCCCCCTAATGGCCGGCATGTGTTCACCCATGAAAGAGACCACGTATAATCCAAATGTGGATGTGCTTTTTCACTCGGGCGTGCAGGCTTGTAAATTTGCCGACGTCATGGCGATACTGCTAACTGGCATCGGCGACGACGGCGCGCGCGGGCTAAATGAGCTATACAAAGCCGGCGCTAAATGCGTCGCCGAAAACGAAGAGAGCGCGATCGTCTACGGCATGCCAAAACGCGCCAAAGAAATCAACGCAAATTTAAAGTCGCTACCCATCGGCGGCATAAGAGCGGAACTGGAAAGGTTTTTACATGCTTGAAAATGCAAATTTGACGCCCGCTCCTAGCGATGTGGCGGGGCTTAATAAATTCGTCGAAGTTATCAAAAATATGTGCGGCGTGGATCTGGAGTCCAAAAAGGACATGATAAAGCAGCGCCTAATAAATTTCTGCCAAGCAAACCGAATTTCAAGCTTTGAAGCTCTAAGCTCAAAAGTCCTCGTAGACCGCTTTATGAGGCAAGAGATAGTAAATTTGATCACCACGAATGAGACTTATTTTTATAGAGAGTTGCCGCAGCTACAAGCCGCGATCTACTACGCCAGAGAGGAGCTTGATAGCGTGCGGATACTGTGCGCGCCGTGCTCGACGGGCGATGAGGCGTACTCGCTGGGTATGCTAGCGCACTCAAATTTGCTCGACGTAAACCGCGTCAGCATCGTGGGTATCGACATAAACTCCGAGGCTATCGATAGCTGTAAAAAGGGCGTTTATGGCGAGCGCTCGCTGCACCGCCTAAACGACAATCAAAAAAATATCTACTTCACAAAACGCGACGGAAAGTACGAAATCAAGCGCGAGATGCTGCCTAGATGCGAGTTTAGCGTGGCAAATATCTTTGACGACGCAATCTTTAAGCTCGGTAAATTTGACATCATTTTCTCGCGAAATATGATGATTTATTTTAACGAGGAATTTAAGCTAAAAACGGTCGAGCGCTTTCATAAAATTTTGAGCGATCACGGTAGGCTCTATGTCGGTCATGCCGATCTAGTACCTTTTACGACGCTTTATAAAAAGCATATTTCAAACGGCACGACTTATTACGCTAAGGCCTGAGTGAGATAAATTTGAGGTCAAATTCGGCTAAAATTTGCTTAAATTTTACGCGAGCGGACGGCTACGTTTTTGATGTGGACGGCAAATTTGCCGGGTCAAATTTGCTTAAATTTGCCTTGCCAAACCCGCTCCGTAAGGCAAATTTACGCTAGCTCGTCTTTGTAAATTTTACGCACGAAGAGCCAGTAAATCGCTCCCGCAAAAAACATACAGCCTATTAGAGCCGTGATCAGTGAGAGGCTAAGCCCTAGCTCAAACAGCAGCCCTATGCCGCTAGAAATCACTGCCGCGACGCCTAGATAAACCATATCGTTATAGGCGATAATACGACCGTAATACGCCGGATCGCACTTTTGCTGGATGAGCGTGTAGGTGTAGCTCCAAAGCGTCGAGGTGAAAAATCCCGCGCAAAAAATCCCGATAAATCCGATATAGAAGTTAAACTGCAATGCGCTCCACGCGATGACGCCAAGCCCGTGACCGACGTAGATATAGACTAGGTTGGCGTTTGAGACGAATTTGCTAAGCACGAGCGGGCCGACGATAAGGGCGACGGCGCGGCAGGCGTTGATGTAGCCGATGATGAGAGATGCCGAGAGCAGACCCGCGTACGGGTAGTCGGCTAGCAAAGCCACGAGCGCGTCATAGCTGGTAACGCCTACAACCGCGTGTAGCATGATGAGGTGCGCGATGAGGGGATTTTGTTTTACGTATTTTAGGCCGTTTTTTAGCATCTCGCGGACTTTTTCGCCGCCTTTTTTGGCTCGCACGGCGATATCTGTTTTAAGTAGGACTATGAGCGCTACTGCGTAAAGACCGCAGTCTAGCAAAAAGGCGCTTTTTATCCCGAAAAAATGGATATAAATGCCCGCTAGCCCCATGCCCGCGGTGTATGAAAACGCCCAGATGAGCGAGTGGATCTCGTTTGCGGTTTTTATCTCGTCTTTGTTTAAAATTTTGGGAAACAAGCTCATCTCGACCTGAAAATACGTTCCTCCGGCTCCGACTCTGATAAATATTATCACAAATAGTAGCCACATCAATGAAAGCTTGTCGATAAAAACGAGCATAAAAACCGTCGCCATCTCCACGACCGTGAGCGCTATTAGCATTGGTTTGGGGCTAAATTTATCCACCACGATACCGCTAAAAGGCGATAGTAGAACTCCCGGCACGAAAGCTAGCGCAGCTGCGGCCGTGATCGCCCAAACTGGCGCGTCAAGCTCGATAAGCAGCGTAAAAATGCCCGTGTGCGAGAACCAAACGCCAAAATAACAAATCAGCTGTATGAGCGAGAGGCGCGCGAAAACGGGCTGGGTTTTTAGTAGGTCGATAAATTTACTCATTTTGGGCTTTGGGTTAAATTTGAGCGCTAAATTTGCCGCTTAGTTTGCTTCTAGCTTTTTGTAGATGCGCTCCTGGGCGAAATTTTCTTTGATAAAGCTGTTTTGGTTGCCTATCTGGCGAAGCGTATCGCCGTTAATCTCGAAATTTAGCTTTTCGCGGTACTGATTCGTCGCGTTTAGGGTGTTGCCTGATATCTCGTATTTGCCATTTTGCATCTCTCTTTGCGCGATCTTTTTTTGATAAACGGTGTCGATTTTAAACGTGCCGTCCGCGTTGAGTGTTAGCGTACTTTTTGAGTTTTCGCTACAACCGTCGCAAAACACCTTAGCCTCATAAACTCCGATCAAATTTTCCTTATCTATCTCGGCGCCGCACGTTTCAAAAACCTCCGTGCTGCCGCATTTTTTGCTATTTACCGTGCTTGTGCCGCCGCTTGCCGCACAGCCTGCAAATATCATCGCAGCCGCGGCTAAAAATAAAATATTTTTCATGATTTATCCTTAAAATTTTGGCTAATTATACTAAAAAATTTCCGCTAAAATGGCGATTTTTTAGCAAAAAGCGGCTAAAATGATGAAAAATATTTTAAGGAGTAGTCATGGAAGAGAGCATCCCGTTTATCGTATTTGCCGTGGTTGTGCTGGCCTTTGCAGTCTTGTTTTTAAAAGCCGGTATTAAAATCATCTCGCAGTCTGATATCTACATCGTCGAGCGTTTGGGTAAATTTCACAAGGTGCTTGACGGCGGTTTTCATATCATCATCCCTTTTGTCGATCAGATCCGCGCCGTGATCACCGTGAGAGAGCAGCTAGTAGATATCACGAAACAGCAAGTCATCACAAAAGATAACGTAAACATCAGCGTCGACGGCATCGTGTTTTTAAAGGTCGTGGATGGCAAAATGGCTCTGTATAACGTCGATAGCTACAAGCGCGCGATCGCAAATTTAGCCATGACGACGCTGCGCGGCGAGATAGGCGCTATGAACCTCGATGACACGCTTAGCTCGCGCGACCGCCTAAACTCCGCATTGCAAAGAGCGCTCGGAGACGCCGCCGATAACTGGGGCGTAAAGATCATGCGCGTCGAGATCTCCGAGATCTCCGTGCCTCAAGGCATCGAAGAAGCGATGAATCTACAAATGAAAGCCGAGCGAGAAAAACGTGCGATCGAGCTAAAAGCGCAGGCTGAAAAAGAGGCGCTCATCCGCAACGCCGAGGCGTTAAAGCAAGAAAAAGTATTGCAAGCCGAAGCCATCGAGCGTATGGCCGATGCGAAAAAATACGAGCAAATCGCGCTAGCCACGGCTCAAAAAGAGGCGATGGATATGATAAACGAAAGCATGGCGCAAAACGCAAAAGCCGCCGAGTTCCTGCTCGCGCGCGACCGCGTAGGAGCCTTTAACGAGCTAGCCAAAAACGGCTCGAAAGATAAAATTTTAGTCCCTTACGAAGCGACCGAGCTTATTGGCTCACTAAGCGTTTTAAAGGACTTTTTAGGCGCTAGGGCGGCGAAATGATACCTGCGTACTTGATGCTGGCTGCGGGCATTGGGCTAATCATGCTCGAGTTTATGCTCGGTAGCTTTTTCGTGCTATTTTTCGGGCTTGGATTTTTAGCGGTCGGAGTGCTTGGATTTTTCGTCGATATCGCTTGGGAGTATCAAATTTTTACTCATCGCTACCACCTCGTTAGTTCTACTTTTTGCGCTTAGAAAGCCGTTAAAGGCCAAATTTAACCAACACGAAAGCGAAGTCAAAGACGACTTTTTAAACGAGAGCGGCGAGGGCGAGATCAGAGAGGGCATGGTTTATTTTAAAGGCACTTTGTGGCGCTACGACGGAAATTTAGCCGAGGGTGCAAAGGTGCGCGTGCTTGGCACCAAAGGCAATAAAGTCGTTTTAGAGCGAGATTAAATTTTTATTCTTGCGGGTTAAAACCGCTTTTAAATTTTCAAGGAGTCAAAATGTTTATCGTAAATTTAACTTATGTTAAAGAACTAAGCCAAGTTGATAACTTCATAAGCGAACACAATGCATTTTTAGATAAATTTTACGCAGAAAATAAATTTATCTGCTCGGGGCGTAAAATCCCGCGTAGCGGCGGCATCATCTTGGCAAACGCCAAGGATCGCTCGGAGCTTGACGAGATTATCGGACAAGATCCGTTTTTTAAAAACGGTATCGCAAAATATGAAATTACCGAGTTTTCGCCGACGAAATTCGTACCTGGTTTTGAGCGGCTTTTAGGCGAGTAAACAAACTGGGCAAGCTTAAGATTAACCGGCTTGGGTGATTATTAATAAAATTGAAAAAAGACAAACGACTGTGGCTGGATTTGCGCGTTTGTCTGTATAAAATTAATCTTTAACGGCGCGATTTAAAATACGGTCGCCGTTTTTACAACTTTTATAAAATTCTCGTTTAAAATTTAAAACCAAAAAAATCGAATTTTCTCTTCGTAAACTTAAAATCTAGTCAAATTTTGCAAACGGCTAGCTTGATTTAATATACGTTTAGTGACTAACGCTCTTTGAAAATAGATTTATAACAACCACTCCGGCTACTATCATGCCTATGCCGATGATTGCGGGCAAATCAAGCTTTTGTCCCATAAAAAAATAAGCTATCGCCGAGATGAGAACTATGCCCGCTCCGGACCATATCGCGTAAGCGATGCCCATGGGAATATGCCTAAAAACTATCGCAAGCAGGTAGAATAAAATCCCGAATAAAACTAGCGAACCTACGGCGTACAAGGGCTTTGCAAAGCCGTCGCTTAGCTTTAAAAGCGAAGTTGCTACCACCTCTAGAGTGATGCTTATGCCTAGGAGAACCCAGTATTTGATCATTTTCTCTCCTTTGAATTAATAAAGGAATTATAAACTCAAATTTTAAATATCTAAATTAACTATAAATAAATTAAAATTTAACTCTCCGCGCTACTTTTGCGAGCGTAAATTTGAACGAAAATGCGATCAAATTTGACCTTGACCGCATTTAAATTTTAGTATTTGTGATGAGGGCAGGCGTGTGCTTTGTCGCTTGCGCCGCTTTTTCCGTGATGAGCGCAGCCTTTATCTTGCGCGCACCCGTGCGCTTTTGCGTCGCATTTTGAGTATGGCTTTGATTTGTCGCTATCGCCGCCGCAGCCCAGGCTTTTATCCGCTCCGTGATTGTCGTGATGAGGGCATTCTTTCATCTCTGCGTGAGACTGTGCGCAGCTAGCGTTTGCCATGCCGTGATGCGGGCAGCTTGCATCTTTTATCTGCGTAGCGTGGCGATACTCCTGCGCGTTTTGCTGGGTCGGAGCTGATTTGTTCGCCGCGCAGCCTGCAAAAACTAGCGCCGCAATCGCAGCTAAAACTAAATTTTTCATCTTTTTTCCTTTGATAAAATGTCTCAGGATTTTATCAAATTTAAGCTTTATAAATCGGGTTAAATTTGAGCGGGCGGCAGAAACTATTTAAATTTAAAAAGCCGTTGCAAATTTGACTCTAGGTTTTATGCGATCGACTATCTGTGACGGTGCGGGGCATAGCAGCTAGCGCCAAAAGGCTAAATTTTAGCTCGAGAGCGTCTTTTGTGGATTTTAAAATCATTTCTTTTCCTTTACGTATGCCGTAAAATGATATCCGCAAGACGTTAAAGACGTGAATTTATCAAAGATAAAAGCGTTTTTCGCTAAACTCGCGTAAAAAATTTAAAGGAAAAATTTGACTAGACTAAGCGTAGACGAGGCGGTAAATTTGATAGAAAACGCCGAGCTAAACGAGCTTGGAGCGATGGCTCTGGCGCGCAAACGCGAGCTGCATCCTCAGGGCGTCACGACCTTTATCGTGGATAGAAACATCAACTACACGAACGCGTGCTGGGTGGACTGTAAATTTTGCGCGTTTTACCGTGATCACAAGGACGAGGAGGCCTATGTGCTCGGCTTTGACGAGATCGGGCAAAAGATCGAGGAACTCATCGCTATCGGCGGGACTCAAATTTTATTTCAAGGCGGCGTACACCCGAAGCTAAAAATCGAGTGGTACGAGGATCTCGTGGAGTTTATCGCGAAAAAATATCCGAGCATCACGATTCACGGATTTTCCGCGGTCGAGATCGACTATATCGCAAGGATCTCGCGTATCAGCACGAGGGAGGTGCTTCACAGGCTGCGAGAAAAAGGACTCTACTCGATGCCGGGCGCCGGAGCCGAGATACTTAGCGACCGAGTCCGTGACGTGATCGCGCCTAAAAAATGCGACGTGCAGACCTGGCTACGTATCCACCGCGAGGCGCACGAGGAGGGGTTAAAGACGACGGCTACGATGATGTTTGGCACCGTCGAAACCATGCGCGAGATCGTGGAGCACTGGGAGCACATTAGAAGCTTGCAGGATGAGACTGGCGGCTTTAGAGCGTTTATCTTGTGGAGCTTTCAGGGGCTAAATACGCGCCTAGCCGCTGAGCATCCCGAGATCAAAAAGCAAAGCTCAAATCGCTATTTGCGCCTGCTTGCGGTCTCTAGGCTGTTTTTAGACAACGTGCCAAATATCCAAAGCAGCTGGGTCACGCAGGGTAGCTACATCGGGCAGCTAGCCTTGCTGTTTGGGGCAAACGACTTAGGCAGCACGATGATGGAGGAAAACGTCGTCAAGGCCGCCGGCGCTAGCTACCGCATGAATCAAGACGAGATGATACGCCTCATCAAAGACATCGGCGAAAAACCCGCCAAACGCAATACCAATTACGATATTTTAGAAAGGTTTTATTGATGAAAATCATAAATTTAAAAGCCGCCAATTTACAAATCCCGGCCGTCTACGAGGCTAGCAAAACCCTGCCCGCGGTGAGCCTAAAGCTCATTTTCAAGGTTGCCGGAGCTTGCGTAGAGGACAAAGCGGGACTAGCTAAATTCGTCGCGAAAATTTTCGACGAAGGTACGCTAAGCAAGGGTGCGGCTGGCTTTGCCAAAGAGCTTGAAACGCGCGCGATCAGTCTTTACGCGAGTGCTGGATTTGAGACATTTGCGTTTGAGCTAAACTGCCTAAAGGAGCACTTTTCTTTCGCGCTTGCGAAGCTAAAAGAGCTTTTAGAGGAGCCGAATTTAAACCAAAAAAGCTTTGAAAAGGTGCGAACTCTGACGCTGGGCGAAATTTCTGGCAACGAGAGCGACTATGACTATCTAGCTAGGGTCGCGCTAAACGGGCTGCTGTATCCCGGTACGAATCTAGCAAGGCCTAGCATCGGCACGAAGCAAAGCGTGGAGAGTATCACGCTGGAGGACGTTAAAAATTTCATCGCTAGCAAGCTTGATCTGGCAAATTTATTTGTAGTGCTCGGCGGCGAAGTGACGCCTGGGGAGTTAAATTTAGACGAGATTTTAAGCTCGCTAAAGCATGGCGAAGCGCGCGAACTAAAGCTACTAAAAACCGATGAAAAATGCGGCGAAAAAGCCATCATCAAGCCTAGCGAGCAAGCCTATATTTACTTTGGCGCGCCTTTTGACGTTTACCGCGAAGAGTGGTATAAGGCTAGGGTCGCGACGTTTATTTTGGGCGAGGGCGGCTTTGGCAGTAGGCTGATGGAGGAGATCCGCGTGAAGCGGGGGCTGGCGTATTCGGCGTATGCTAGGAGCGAATTTGTGCTGAGCCACTCGCAAATTTGGGGCTATCTGCAAACCAAAAACGAAAGCAGGAGCGAGGCGGTCGCGGTCGTGAAAGACGAATTTGCAAAATTCGTCAAAAACGGCGTGAAAGCAGGCGAGCTAGCGCAAGCCAAAAGATTTTTGCTAGGCTCGCAGCCGCTACGCCAAGAGACGCTTTTTAACCGCTTAAACATCGCTCAGAGCGAGTTTTATAACGGCTTTAAGTTAGGAAATTTTAAAGACGAGCTAGAAAAGATCTCGAAGCTAAAGCTTGCCGAGCTAAACGCGTTTATCGCGGAGCACGCGGAGATAGAAAAGCTCAGATTAGCCGTGCTTTACAATGAAATTAGATGAAAAAGACAGAATAAATCTAAAAAAAATCGGCGAAAACACTCAGCTCGACCTAGCGCTAAAGCTTCCTAAAAGCTTTGAAGATACGAGCCTTGCCGCCGCGCCAAAAGACGGACACGTGAGCGTCGCGGTGGAGATAAAAAGCGCATATCGCCAAGGCGGAATGCTACATGCCGTATGCTGGTGCGAGGCGTGGGAGCAAAGCATCAAAATCGTGATTTTTAATGCCAAGCCTTGGCATCACGGCGCATTTAAGGTCGGCAAAAGCGTGTTTGTAAGCGGCAAATGCGCCTACGCCTACGGCTCGTGGCAGCTAACCAATCCCAAAATCGTCACGAAAATAAACGAAATCATACCCAAATACAAACTCTCTCTCAGAGACGATTCGTTTAAAAATTTGATCCAAAAATACGTAAATTTGCCCAACTTGCTTGAGGCGGGACTCGCGCCTATGGAGGCTAGGTTTTTGCTAGATCTGCACAGAGGAGACGAAAAAAGCGTCGTGATACTGGACGCGCTCGTTCGCGAAAAAGCGGGCGCGGACGTGCTAAAATTCGTCGAAATTTACAACTACCTAAAAAAGCTAAACGCCAAAAACTAGCTTTAAGGCGCCCAAAATCAAGCTTTTTGATATCTCGGAGTGGCTTAAAAATTTGCCGTTTGCGCCGACAACTGATCAGCTAAACGCTATCGCCGATCTGCGCGCGGACTTTAGCGGCGAGGAGGCGGTGCGACGCGTCGTGATGGGCGACGTGGGCAGCGGCAAGACGCTTGTTATGCTAGCTGCCGCGCTTAGCGTCTATCCACGCGCTGCGCTCATCATGGCGCCAACGTCCATACTAGCCGAGCAAATTTACGCCGAGGCGACGTGTTTGCTGCCTGATTTTATGCGCGTTTTGCTTGTTAAAAGCGGCGATAAACCCGAATTTGACGGCGTAAATCTCATTATCGGTACGCACGTTTTGCTATATCAAAGCTTACCCGCAGCGCCGCTTGTTATGATAGACGAGCAGCACCGTTTCGGCTCGAATCAGCGCGAGAAAATCAACGCTCTAGCTAGCGGGGAGCTCGGGCGAGACCTGCAGCTCGACGAAGCGGACGATAAATTTAAGGATGGCGAGCAGTCAAATTTGACTGAAATCGTGCTCAAAAACCGACAGGCAAAAAAGGCGGATGAAACTAGGGCTCACGTCGTACAGTTTTCTGCAACGCCGATCCCGCGCACGCTAAGCATAGTACAAAGTAGCTTCGCAGAATTTAGCTTTCTAAAGCAGATGCCTTTTGAAAAGCACATCCATACGCAAATTTTGCAAAGCGCGGATTTTGGCGAGCTGCTAACGCATATCAAAGCGCAAATCGCTAAAGACAAGCAAGTCGCCGTGATATATCCGCTCGTGGAGGGCAGCGAAAGCTCGAACTATCAGGGGCTAGAGGAAGCGCAGGGGTTTTGGCGGGCAAATTTTGCCAACGTCTACGTAACGCACGGCAAGGACAAGGAAAAAGAGCAAGTGTTGCGCGAATTTCGCGAGCGCGGCGACGTGCTACTCTCGACTACGGTGGTCGAGGTCGGTATCTCGCTGCCGCGGCTTAGCACGATCGTGATCGTGGGTGCGGAAAGGCTAGGACTAGCGAGCCTGCATCAGCTGCGCGGACGAGTAGGGCGAAACGGCGGGAGCGGATTTTGCTTTTTGTTTACGAAGCTCAAAAATCCGCCGTCGCGCCTGAGGGAGTTTTGCGAGACGCTGGATGGCTTTAAGATCGCCGAGATAGACCTCAAAAATCGCCAAAGCGGCGACATCCTAAACGGTGCGTTTCAGCACGGCGCGACGTTTGAATACTACGACTACGAAGAGGAAATCACGCAGGCGGCCAAAGATAGGGCGGGGCTTGGGTAAAAAGCGATTTAATGCCAATTTTAAGGCCTTAAGTTACTTATTTTTTATTACCGAAAATGTTATAAGAACCTTAAAATTTAGCCTGTTTAGATTGCTTGATGTAGCCTAGATTTGACGCGTTTTAGCGACTTTACGCGGAATACTAAATTTAAAACCGCCAGTAAGC
>CAUPYN010000034.1:0-13442 GCA_963515575.1 uncultured Campylobacter sp. | reverse complement strand
AAATTTACGCTTTGGCGATGCGCCTTTGGATTTGCCGCAATCTAGCGTCTATTTGTCTGCTAGATTGCGTTTAAAAGCGCGTTTAGCCGTATTTTACTAAATTTATTAAATTTCGCCTATTTTCGCAAAACGAGGTAAGAGCGGACTGGGCGCAAATTTAAAACTCCGCTAAAATCGGCGTTTTTTGCAGATTAAGCGGCTAAATTTTGCTTTTATGCTTAAATCGGCAACTTTAAGGGCAAAAAATAATCATCCAAATTTAGCTAAATTTACTCCGCGCACATCGCTTTGAGCTTTGCTAAATCCAAAATCAAACTATGCGAAAACGCGTCTATCACGACTCCGGCGTATTTGCCTTCGGCGCCATCTATCATCGCGGCGTAGTCTTTTAGGCGCAGATTTATTGCCTCTTGCTCGGCGTCGTTTCGCCATCTCATCATCTCAGCCCTGCTAGAAAACGCGGGGAAATAGCTAAGTCCGCTCTCCTCGTCTTCAAGCAGGACAAATTTGATATTTGAGCCTTCTTCTTCGTAAACTGTGCTGCCGCCCGGTTTTGCTAAGGCTTGGTTTATGAGTACGGGTGCTAAAAACTCGGCCTTTTTTAGCGCTACGATTAGCGCCTTTTGGCTCTGCTTGCTGCCGTCAAGTAAAAATGCGTCTATGAAATCGTTTAAATTTTCGTTCATCTTTTGCCTTGGATTAAATTTGGCGTATTATACATTTTTACGTTTTTAAATCAAAATTTAGCAGTAAATAAGCTTTGCGCTGCTATAATCACAACCTTACTTCAGCTGGCGGGTTCATAGCTCAGTTGGTTAGAGCATCAGGCTCATAACCGGATGGTCCCAGGTTCGAGTCCTGGTGAACCCACCACCTTCTGATTTTCAATTATTTTAAAAATTTTGCAAATATGCTTTTAGATTTTGTCTAGTCTTTGTCGGCGAAATTTAGCTCCTTTATGCTCTTGCCTATTTGTTTTATAGTAAAAGCGCGGGCAAATCGTAACTCAAAGCCTAGCAAATTTAGCAAAATCCGCCGCTTACCAATGAAACGCGTAAGGCAAAACCGACAATCTTTTTAAAAGATGGCCGTGGTATTTTAGCCGGCAGGTGGGCGTCGGCTTGTTTGCTGCGACGATTACTGCTAGTTTTAGACGATGCTGGTACAAAGGGATGGGTATCACAGAGGAAGTCTTTGCTAAATATGCTCGGCGAATTTGCGGAAAGGATGCGCATGGTTACCTCGTCGCGGGGCGATACGGCGGGGTTTTTGTTTCGCTGCACCCGCTGTGGCAAGTATAAAATTTATGTCGATGCAAGCTGAAATTTAAAAACTGGCGGCGCGGGCGATAAAGCACCCCAAAAACCGCCAACAAGACAGTGTGGGTGAATAGAAAGCTAAAAGCCTGCCTCATTTCACTATTACTCCGATCCCCCCACTTTTTTAAACAAGTGTGCTTAAGGACAATATAAGCATAGTTTGCAAGTGTTACAAGTGGGCCGATGGCGTACCCCAAGAAAATGAACTAAAAAGTTTAAAGCCCGCAGATACAAAAACTTTAAACAATAAATAATGACTCAGACAACAGCAATAACGTAATGTTTGAAGAAAATTACACTGAAAGCAAAGATAAATAACAAAAGGTGGCCGATATATATTTTAATACAGACACCATCTCTTCAAAAATATAAAAATGATATAATCTGAATTGAGGCAAACCAGTCAGACAAATTCGCAAAGCAGCCGATTTTTAAGAGATCTAAATCTAGCAGTAGCCTAAATATAAACAGTGATAAAAAAACAGAAGGTTATATAATTATGAAAACTATTTTATTTTGGTTATTTACCGAGATCCAAAGCAAAGAACTTGGATTTATTGCTATTAGACGTGGCGTAGTTTTAAAAAACTTAATGAATTTTAGTAAGTATAAAATTCTTATCATTTTACTTTGTTTGTTTTATTGTCTCAATATTAATATCACAAACAGATTTGATTTTTTTGTGTATAACTTGGCTTATTTGATTATTAAAATATCATTGCCCTTGTTTATTCTTTATACTTTCATAGATAAAAACAGCATTATAAAACATATTAATATCTCAAAAATAGACTTAACGCCACATCTTATGATAATTCTTTCAGGCTGTTTTCTGATGTTTATATACATATTATGCAAAAGAGTATTTTTTATGTCTTTTATTTATAACAACAATATTATTTTTTGTTTTTGCAATTAGAAGTATAAGTTTTGTTTTATTTTATATGCCAACTTGCGCCAAATTCTTCTCTGATTTCATTGATATGTTTGTTTATGGTGGCTTTAAATTTGATGTTTTTATATATCCATTTTTATTTATTTTAGTGGTATTTCTATACGACAAAACAAATAAAAAAATTAACTTTAAAAGGATAAAAAAATGAAGCTAACAATTAAGATTGCTCCGCAAGGAATGTCTTTGGGCAACAATACTATGTCTCATACTTATTCATAGAAATTACGCAAATTGATGAAATATGTAACCGAAGCAGGTTTAAAATTTTAAAGCCTAAAATCCATCATTTATAGAGGGTTTACTTCTCCTCGCCCGCATCAAACCCAAGCTCCAGCGTCTTTATCTCCCCTATCGCATTTCCCGCAATCCCCTTTATCGAGCCAAACATCTCGATCGCGTTATCGCGCACTTTTTCGATCTGTTTTTCGCGGCTCTTCCAGATACGTTTCATCGCGTTTTTTTCGCGCTCCAGCTCCTCGCTCATCGCAGAAAAACCCTCCACGATAGCCTCGATACGCATCTTAAACTCGTTGCTAACCAGATACGAGTAGAGCATCTCCATCTTGTTTGAGCGGTTTTGCGCGGAGTTTCTGGCAAAATTTAGCTCCACGACGCCCTGCCTTAGCACGAAACAAAGCGCCTTAAACTCCTCGTAGTTGCACACCCATATGCCGTCAACCAGCCCCATGCGCTCTAGCTCCTTTGGGCGCGCCTCGCTAACTAGCACCCCGACGTCGGCGCCCGACGCGCGCATATCGGCTTTAAATTTTTCTATCCATTCGTTTGAGAATTTTTTCGTGCGTTTGCTCTCGTAGTAGATTTTGCCGCAGTTTTGCACCTCGCGGGTATTTACGATCTGCATCACGTCCGCGCCGTTTGCGCCCTTTTTGACCTCGTCTATGGTGTCAAATACGAACTTCTCGCGTAGCCACGCCTCGATGGCGAGCTCCTGCGTCTCGCCTTGTAGCTGCTCGCTGCCCTGCTCTATGCGCCTTTGCGCCTCGTTTAGCTGCTTTTTTAGCGCCTCTAGTTGCTCGTCTTTTTGCTTAAATTTTAGCTCGTTTTGCTCGGCTAGAGCCTTGCCTAGTCGCTCTTTTTCCTCGTTTAGGCGCTTGCTTAGCTCGGCCTCGGTTTTTGCCATCAGCGCACTTTCAAATTCGCTTTTTTCGCGCTTTAGCTTTTCTATCTCAAGCGTCTTTAAATTTAGCTCGTTTATCTGCTTTGACTTGGCTTCAAGCTCGGTTTTTAGGGCATTTACTATATTTAAATTTTCGCCCTCGAGTTTTGCTTTTATTTCGTTTTCAAGCTCGGTTTTTTTAGCGTTTAGGGCTGCGGCAAATTTAGCGTCAAATTCTTTTTCCTTCGCGTTTAAAGCATCTAAGTGCGCCTTGTATTCGGCTCTTTTAATTTCGATCTCTTTGTCGAAATCTCGCCTAGCAACCGCCATTTTTTGCTTCATTTCAAGCTCAAGCTCGGTTTTTAGAGCCAAATTTACATCGACTTCGGCGCCGCAGTTACCGCATTTTACGCTACTTTGCATTTACAGCCTCGTTTTCATTTTTTCAAATTCGTCCTGCACGGTGGCCGAGTTTGGCTCGTTGCTCATCTTGTCTATCGCGTCGCCGTAGAGGCTGGTTAGATAAATCACGATGCAAGAGACCGCAAAGCCCGGCAAGATCTCGTAAACGTAAGAATTTAGCCCAAGCGCTATCCACGCGATCACCGTCGCCCCACCCGTTATCATGCCTAGAAGCGCCGCTAGCGCGCTCATCCTACGCCAATAAAGGCTAAAAAGCAGCACCGGCCCAAAGCTCGCGCCAAAGCCCGCCCACGCGTAACCCACGACGTTTAGCACGCTTTCGTTAAAGCTAAAAGCAAGCGCAGTAGCCACGAGCGCAACGGCCACGACGGCGTATCTGCCCGCGGCGACCTGAGCTTTTTGCGAGATTTCTTTTTTATAGAAGGCAAACACGAAATCCTGCGTCACCGAGCTTGCGCTAACTAAAAGTTGGCTAGATATCGTACTCATAATGGCTGAAAGCACGGCCGAGATAATAATACCCACGAAAAACGGATGAAACAGCGTCTCGCCAAGCTGTAAAAAGACCTTCTCAGGATCTGCTAGAGGCAAATTTAACTCGCTGTAATACACAAAGCCGATAAGCCCGCTCATCATCGCTCCGGCAAGCCCTATCGCCATCCAGCCGATACCGATGCGGCGTGCCTGAGCTAGTTCTTTTGAGCTTCGTATCGCCATAAATCTAACGATAATGTGCGGCTGTCCGAAGTACCCAAGCCCCCACGCCATGAGCCCCAAGATGCTTAAAAAAGTCTGGTCGTAAAAGACGTTTAGGTGGTTTTTGCCGTATTTGGCGACCTCGCTCCAAAAAGTAGCGCCGTCTGGCAAATTTAGATTACAAAACGCAACTACGGGTACGGCGACTAGAACCAAAAACATCAACATACCCTGAAACGCATCCGTGATGCAAACCGCGCGAAATCCGCCGAAAAACGTGTAAAAAACGACGATAGCGAGCGTAAAAATGGCGCCAAATTTAAAATCTAGGCCAAAAAAGCTCTCAAAGCTCTTGCCGCCCGCGATGATGCCGCTACTAACGTAAAGCGTGAAAAATATCAAAATCAAAAGTCCAGAGACTATGCGTAAAATTTTAGTCTCGTCTTTAAAGCGATTTTGCAAGAAATCGGGAATCGTGATGCTGTCGCTAGCAACCTCGGTATAGACACGCAGGCGCTTTGCTAAAAATAGATAGTTGCAATACGCTCCTATAACGAGCCCCAAAACCATCCAAATCGTAGCCAGCCCCGTGGCATATAGCGCGCCCGGCACGCCCAGCAGCATCCAGCCGCTCATATCGCTAGCTCCGGCACTTAGCGCGGTTACGACCGGCCCTAGGCGGCGGTTGTCGAGCAGATATTCGCCCATATTGGCGTTTTTGTTATACGAGTATCGCCCCACGAAAAGCAAAAATCCAAAATACAGCGCGATGGCGATATAGCGTGCATAGTCCATTAAATTTCCCTCGGTTTTTTAAATTTTAAGTTACGATAATATGATAAATTTGTTTAAAAGATAATTTTTTCGCGTAAAAAAGGTTAAATTTATATTTTTTTTCGTATGATTAACCCTCATTACACTTTTAAGGTTTAAAAAATGCTAAACGAAAAATTTTTCAGGGCGTTGTTTTTCGTCGTCATCGTCTCCGCGGGCGTTTACTATTTTTATCCGACGGAGTTAAACGAGGCTCAACGTCTAGCTTACCTTAAAAGCTACGGCGTGACGCTGGGGCTCACTATCGGCGGCACGGCTATAGGCGTGACTTTGGGCTTTATTTTGGCGTTTTTAAAGTTTTTAAATATCAAAATTTTAAGCTTTCTCATCGACGAGTACGTAGATATCCTGCGCGGAACGCCGATTATTTTGCAGCTTCTTATATTTTCGGTCGTGATTTTCGCGACTTGGAGCGATAACTTTTACGTCGCTTTGATCGCACTCGGGCTAAACAGCTCCGCATATGTCGCAGAGATCGTGCGTAGCGGCATAAATAGCGTTGATAAAGGCCAAATGGAAGCTGCAAGGGCGATGGGCCTAAACTACTACGTCTCGATGCGAGAGGTGGTGTTCCCGCAAGCGACCAAAAACATCTTGCCTGCACTTGCGAACGAATTTATCTCGCTTTTTAAAGAGACGTCAGTCGTTGGCTACATCAGCGTCATCGACATCACGATGCAAAGTAAGAGCCTGCAAGCGGTATTTTATAGCCCAGAGCCCGTCATTTTCACGGGCATAGTTTACTACGTCAGCGTGAAGTTCTTTACGTTTTTGGTTAAAATTTTAGAGAGGAGGCTAAATCGCCATGATTGAGATTAGAAATTTGAGTAAAAATTACGGCGATTTGCGCGTCCTAGACGACATCAGCGTAGATATCAAGCAAGGCGAAATCATCGCTATCATAGGCCCTAGCGGCGGCGGAAAGAGTACATTTTTGCGCTGCATAAACCGCTTAGAAGAGCCAAGCGGCGGGCACATCAAGATAAACGGCGAGGATATAACGGATAAAAAAACGGATATAAACAAAATCCGTCAAAAAGTGAGCATGGTTTTTCAGCACTTTAACCTTTTTGCAAATAAAAACGTCTTGCAAAATTTAACCCTAGCTCCGATAAAAGCTGGAATTTTAGATAAAGAAAGCGCAGAAAAAAGAGCCGACGAGCTACTAAAAAGCGTGGGTCTAAGCGATAAAAAATACGCCTTCCCGCACAAGCTCTCAGGCGGTCAAAAGCAGCGTATAGCGATAGCTAGAAGCCTAGCGATGAATCCCGAGGTCATACTATTTGACGAGCCGACCAGCGCGCTAGATCCCGAGATGATCGGCGAAGTGCTGGACATAATGAAGGACGTCGCAGCAAAGGGCATCACAATGCTAGTCGTCACGCACGAGATGGGTTTTGCTAAAAACGTGGCAAATAGGATATTTTTCATGCACGGCGGTAAAATAGCCGTGGACGACACGCCTAAAAACGTATTTGAAAACCCTAGCAATCAGCGTTTGCAAGATTTTCTAGGTAAAATTTTAAACCACTAAAAGGAGGTCAACATGTCACAAAACATCGTTGCGGCTTTGTCCGCCGGCAAATTTAAAAAACTTTTCGTTTTCGTAGCCGCCGCTTTGATGATTTCAGGCTGCGGTCAAAGCTCGAATGAAAACGCGAGCAAAGACGCCGCAGTAAAAAACGAGGCAACCCCCGTAGCGGTACAACAAACAATAAGAGTGGGCTCTAGCGCTGACTATCCGCCGTTTGAGTATATCGACGAGCACAACAAGATCGTAGGCTTTGAAATCGATATGATAGAGGCCGTCGGCAAGAAAATAGGCGTCAAATTTGATGTGCAAAATATGAGCTTTGACGGGCTAATCCCTGCTCTAAAAACAGGCAAGATAGACGCCGCGCTAAGCGGCATGAGCGCGACCGAGGAGAGACGAAAATCGGTCGATTTTACGAAGCCTTATTATTTTTCGGATAATCTTTTCATCCGCAAAAAAGGTACCGACGTAAATGCAACCAATATGCACCTCAAAAAAATAAGCGCACAAATAGGCACCTTGCAAGAGACCGCGGCTAAATCCATCTGCGGCGACCTATCCGTGCCTGCAGAGACAGTAGCGGCTGCGATTTTATCGCTAAAAGCGGGCAAAATAGACGTCGTGCTAACAGATAGCCCGATCGGCTACGAGTATCTAAAACAAAACTCTGATTTGGAGGAGTTTTTAAAGCTTCCCGACGGCACCGAGGGCTTTGCGGTCGCATTTAACAAGGGCAAGCACTTAGAGCTAATCGGCAAGATAGACGCCGCGATAGAGGAGCTCAAAAAGAGCGGCGAATTTGACAAAATGATGGAAAAATACGGCTTAAATTTAAAACCAAATTTAAAGGAGAGAATATGAAAAAGATTTTTGCGCTGCTTTTAGCGGCTCTAGCTACGCTTGGCGCCGCCGAGCTAAAGATCGGTACAGCCGCCAACTATCCGCCGTTTGAGTACGTGGACGAGCAAAACAAGATCACAGGCTTTGATATGGATCTAGTAGCCGAGCTCGCTAAACGCGCGGGCTTTGAGTACAAGATCGTAAATATGAGCTTTGACGGCCTAATCCCAGCTCTAAAAACGGGCAAGATCGACGCCGTAGCAAGCGCGATGAGCGCAACCGATGATAGACGAAAATCGGTTGATTTCACGCAGGCTTATTATGCGACCGAAAATATCTACTTGCGAGCTAAAGGTAATGACGCTATAGCGAGCAAAGACGCGCTAAACGGCAAAAGAGTGGGCGTGCAACAAGGCACCGTCCAAGAGATCGCCGCTAACGCTATCGCAGGCGCTAAAGTCGTGCCAGCCGAGGATCCGGTTCCGCTAATCATGGGACTAAAAAAAGGCAAGATAGACGCAGTCGTGCTTGATAGTTCGATCGGTTACGGCTTTTTAAAGAAAAATCCGGAGCTTGAGGAATTTTACAAAGAAAACGACGGTAGCGAGGGCTTTTCTATGGCATTTGACAAAGGCAAGCAAGCCGATCTAATCGCTAAAATAAACGCCGCGCTTGAAGAGATGAAAAAAGACGGCAGCTACGACAAACTGCTAGAAAAATACGATCTGAAATAATGAAAAAAAGCGCATTTTTTACTCTGATTAAATTTTGCGCTTTAGCCTTGCTGTCGGTAAATTCGCTCGCCCGGTTTACCGACATGCAAATCACCCAAACGACCAAATCCAAACGCGAAAAAGTCGTTAAAGAAGTCCTTTTCCTAGAAAAAATTTTAGACTACGATACCTTTGTCTTTAGGCTAAACGCCGCCGTGATCGCCCCTTGCAAGCTTGCAAACGTTAAATTTTACGATGGCTCAAAATGCATAAAAGATAATAAAGAGCTGGAAAATTTCACCAAATCCTACGACAAAGAGATCAAAAAGATATTTCGTCCTGAGCGCAACTACTACGTGCTTACGCTAAAAAATCTAGGCGATAGATGGCTGTGCGAAGTAAGCGACGAAAGCAAAATCCTAAACAAAACCCTAGTCAAAAACGGCCTTGCCGCGCCTACTAGCGAAGGGTACCAAAAAATCGAGGTCAAAGAGGACTGGACAAAGAAAAATCACGCGGAAATTTACGAGTGCCTAACCGGCAAAAAGCTAGAAGACGAAAAAGCAAAGAAAAAGCCGAAAAAAGCCGAAAATAACGCCACCAAAAACGATCAAACCGAGCAAAACTCTCCAAACAAGCAACCTGCGCAAACGCAGCCGCAAACTCCGCCGCCGCCGATGGAGTCGCAAGGAAACGGCCCCGTAAATTTAAGGGAACTTGGAGTCGAGTTTGGCAAGGATTTTGGCGACAAATAAATTCGCTCAAAGATAAATTTAACAAAACCGCTCAAGGTAAAACAATGAAAAATCCTAAAAAAAATATCCTAATCATCGCCGGCAGCGACAGCGTCGGGGGTGCCGGCGTACAAGCCGACATAAAAACCTGCGAGGCATACGGCTGCTATAGCGCGACCGCGATCACGGCTCTAACAGCGCAAAACACAAGCGGCGTGAGCGCGGTGATGCCAGCAACGCCCGAGTTTTTAAACGCGCAGCTAGAAGCAGTCTGCGCCGAGCTAAAATTTGACGCAGTAAAGATCGGCATGCTCTTTAACGAACAGCTCATAGCCTGCGTCAAAGACTGGCTAGAGCAAAACCGCGGCATACCAGCCGTGATAGATCCCGTCTGCGTGGCAAAATCAGGCGCAAAGCTACTGCAAGAGGGCGCCATAAACGCGCTAAAAGAGCTTTTGAGCCTAGCTCGCATCGCGACGCCAAATTTAGACGAAGCGCGCATTTTAGGGTTAAATTTTGACGGCGAGCACTTAAACGCTGGTGCAAATCCACCCTGCGACATCGTGCTAAAACGCACGCAAACGAGCGAGATTTGCGAGGATACGCTTTATAAAAAAAGCGGCGAGATAGTTAAATTTGGCGAGGTGCTAGAGCGTCCCACGATCATGCACGGCGCGGGGTGCAGCTTCGCCACGGCTATCGCATGCGCCCTAGCTTGCGGGGCAGACGAGATAACGGCGATCAAGCGCGCCAAAGCCTTCGTCGCAAACGCGATCAAAAACGCTCACGACTCAAATTTCGGCGCGCGACTGCTGGATCACAAAGCCGCCGGTGCAAAACATGGCTGAAATTTACGCTATCACGGACGACGTCCTAACGCCAGAGAGTAGCGTGCTAGCGCAGGCCGAGGAGCTGCTAGAGTGCGGCGTAAAGCTTTTGCAGTACCGCACCAAAATCGGGCCCAAAAACGAGCGCGTAGCTGTTGCGTTAAAAGAGCTTTGCGAGCGTTACGGCGCGAGATTTATCGTAAACGACGACGTAAAATTTGCCGCTAAAATAGGCGCGAACGCCGTGCACATCGGCAGAGATGACGGCGGAGTAAAGGCTGCTAGAAAGATTCTAGGCGAGGACGCTTTCATCGGCGTTAGCTGCTATGACGATCTAAATTTAGCCCTCAAAGCGCAGGATGAGGGCGCTTCTTACGCGGCATTTGGCGCCCTGTTTGCTAGCCCGACCAAACCGCACGCCCAGCTTTGTAAATTTGAAACGATAATGCGCGCAAAGGAAATTTTACGCATCCCCATTTGCGTGATCGGCGGCATAAACGCGGCAAATATCGCGCAAATCGCCGCGATAAATCCAGACTACGTCGCCGTTATCTCAGCGCTCTACCGCCCGGCATCCATAAAAGAAAATTTGCGAAATCTGCAAGCGTTTTTGTAAAAAAGCCCGCAAATTTACGCCAGCTTTATATCCGAGCAAGCAAAAGCGACTATTTTCCCGCGCGTTAAGACGGTGCGCTCAGGCTTGATTACCAGGCCCGTCCAAAAACGGCGCGTTTGTAAATTTTAGGCGTAAAATAAAACCCGTTAAGACGGATTGCCCGGATTTGCCTTGCCGTCTCGCGGCGTAAATTTACGCTGGGCCAAACCTAAACAGCGCGCCGATGAATTCAAGCTCTAAATTACGAGGCGGCCAAGTTCCGACCTACTCGCTCCACACTAAAACTAGTCTCGCCGAAGGCTAATCTTTTTTATAAAACACGTTAAAACCAAATCCGCCAAGCAAGATTATCACGCCCGCAATCCCCGCAAAAGGCGAAAACCAAAAATCCATCGTCCCCGCGCAGAGCAAAACAAGTCCCGCGCAAAGGTTGATCGCGATATCCACGACAAAGCTAGCACCCCTCTCAAAAAAGCCTTGAGATTTTTTCGCCGTCAGATTTTTACTGAGATTTCGTATTTCTAAAACCTTGAAATTTTCATACTTCACGCTCGCTTCGTCGCCGTTTGCTAGCTCCAGAGCGCACTTTTTAGGGCTGCTACCCCACAAAAACGTATCGCCGACCGTGACGCTAAAATAGTTTTTCTCTTTCGTCTCAAAAATCCTTAGATTTCGCGCCGTGCCGCTAACCTTACCGTTTGCCTTGGGCTCTTTTACGGCGCCGAGCATTGATCTAACGCGCAAGCCCAAAGACGCCTCGCCGTGATATTTAAACCAAGCAAGGGCAAGAGAGCCGAAACCAAAAACTAGCAGCAAAGTGCCAAAAAGCGGCTGCCGTCCGTCAAATCCTGAGAAAATCGCCCAAACCCCGGCCGCGCCAAACAGCAAAAACAGCACGAAAAACAGAGCCGAAAAAAAGGAGCTAGGCTCGTAGGCGTACCAGGCCGCGGAGTTTAGGGAGCGGTTTTTTAGCCCCAAAACCCGCCCCTTTTTATCGCAAACGACCAGCGTTTCGTCGCCGTCATTTACCGGCAGGAGCGGGCTTTGAAGCGAGCGAACGTTTAAAATTTGTCCCTCCAAGCTAAAGCTATAATCAAACCCGCTTTTGTCTTTATAGACGCACTCAAGCGAATTTACGCGGCCGCCGAGCAGATTTAAGCTGTTTTGCATTTTCATTTAAAAAATCTCCTCAAATTTGACGCCATTTTATAAATTTATCTCTTTTAAAAATTTTCTTACAGTTAGATATGCCTCGACCATGCCGCTTAAGCTTTTGTTTTCGCTCCAGTATATGTGCAAAAATGGCAGCGATAAAAACAGGCAAACAACAAAGGCAAACAAGGCTGCCATGCCTGCAAATTTCGACAAATGCTTGCTTAGATAAATGATAGGTATCGCAAAAATCGCGCCTAAAATTTTACCCGGAACGATATCAAAGATCGCCGCCCAAGATAGTATAAAGTCCGCGCGCCAAGCGTAGTTTTTGAGCCACTTGCCCGAGGTTAAGTTTTTAAAATTCCAAACCTCGTTTTGCTCGTCGTAGGCTACGGCTAAACGGTCGTTTTCGCGAGGTACGAGGCGATCTTTGAGGTTTTTAACGTTAAATTTTGCGCCCGCGATCTCAAAAGCGCACTCGTCCGTCGCCGCATTCCATCTCACGTTTTTTACCTCGCCCGCTAAGACCTGAAATTCGCGCGAATCTCGCATCTAAATTTTCTCCAAAGTTTTTGTAAATTCATAAAAATTAACGCCGCACAAATTTGAGCGAGGCACAAAAATACGTCAAATTTGAGCGGGGCAAAACCCGCGCGGGCGCGTAAATTTAACCGCGCGCAAAAAGCGCAAGCAAAGGCTTTAAGCCTGACGACCGAATTTTTGCTCGAGCGCTAGCAGAATTTAGCAAATTTACGCCGTAAAGATAGCCGTAAAGCTCGCAAGCCGTAAAATACCGTAAGGAGCGAGCTAAATTTATCCGTAAAAAACGGTCAAATTTGAGCAAAAGCAAATTCTGCGCCGCTGGATAAATTTATCCAAAAATCGGCCCAAATTTAAGCCTAGCGATTGCCGACGCGTCAAATTTGAGCCAAGTAGTCTAAATTTACATAAAACGCAAAACTGCCCGCAAATTTAGCGCGCCGCTAGTCCTTCCAGCTCCTTTGCCAGCGAGTTTACCTTCGAGTCGTCCATGCCGTTGCGCTCGACATCGCTCACGACGATGTCCTCCCACGCCTTAGCAAACTCAGCCTGCGATAGTCCCAGGCCGCCCTCGCCCTTTGGCAGCATACCGCTGATCACCAGCGCGCGGAAGCACACGTGGCGGTCGCCCTTGTAGGCTTTGCACTGCTCCAGCGAGTTTTTAAACTCGGCTCCTAGATGCTGCACTACCTTGTCGTCCGGGTACTTTTCCGCCGCGCGAGCTATGTCAAGTGCGGCTTCGTAGTACTGCGAGATGGCTTTAAACTCGCCGTTTTTGGCGGCGTACTCAAGTAGTTCGCTCGCTCTTTTGCTATCTCTTGGCGCTCCTAGCCCCGTAACGTAGAGCAGCCCCAGATCGCCGCACGCGTCTCTTAGACCCTCGTCGCAGTATTTTTTGCGAAGCTCGAATTCCTCTTTAAATTTACCGCTTTCAAAGTAGTTGTTCGCACCCGCGATGGAGTTGTACTCGCGCAGCACTTTTGCGTACTGCTCGGGGCTAAAGGGCTTTGCCTGTGCGCAAACGGCGCAAAGGGTAAGCAGAGCTGCGGCTAAAATTTTATTCATTTCTTTTCCTTTTTGGTTTTAAATTTTTTGATAGTTTTTTTGATGGCCTTTAGCAGATATGCGACGTCTTTTTG
>CAUPYN010000033.1:0-13655 GCA_963515575.1 uncultured Campylobacter sp. | reverse complement strand
CGTATTTGCTTAGCTCCGAGCCTGGAATTATTTTAGTATCGGCGGTAACGACGAAACGAGTGGGCGAGCTAAATTTAGAAAACAGTCCGTACTTATCCGCCAAAAGATAAAGTCCTAAAAACAGCGCGGCGTATAAAATAGTTTTAAATATTTTCAGCAAGTCGTGCAAATTTGATCCTTTTGCTTTCTTAAATTTGCGAAATCTTAGCCAAATGGCGGTTAAATTTGAGTAAATTTGGGGGTGGTAAATTTAAAAAAGCAAAGACAATAAATCAAGGCAAATTCGGCTAAATTAAAAGCCGAATTTAAACAATCGGCGCAGGCTAAATTTAACCCTCGCCGCGAGAAATTATCGGTACGAATTTACGCGCCCAAAGTCCGGCGCGCAAAAGCTAAATTTACCTAGTTAGCTTTAGCAGATATCCGTCATGCGTCTTTTCTACCGAGTGCTTGTAGCTGCCGTCCAGATCGAAAACTACGCGGTAAAAGCTGCCGTGCGAGCCAAAAAGCGCCGTTTTAAACGCGCCGCAGTCTAGCTCGTATTTTTTCGTATAGGAATCCACGCTCGATGCAAAATCGATCACGACGCGCTTGCCGCCGCTAATAGAATAATCTTTAATCTTGGCGTCCTTGGTCGCGATTTTGACCCGATCTTTACCGATCTCAAAGATCGTTTTTTTGTATTTGATCTCTTTTGGCGCGGATTTGGCTTCCGGCTCAAGAGGCTTGATTACTACGTCGTTTAGAGGCAAGCTCGTCATGTTGCGCTCGCTAGGCCTTGGCGCGACGTCTATCGCGGCTATCTTAGACTCTTCTTTAGTTACGGAAACGTCGGGCTTTTCTACGACGACGGGCACTGCGATCTTGCTTAGCAAAAACTCGTCTTGCCACGAGATGCTTTTGTTTACGTCGACGGTTTTTTCCTTGACGCTGCCGTCTACGCTTTTGTATTTTAGCGTGACGGAGATGAAGTTTCTAGCATCGGCGGGAAATTTAAAGTTCTGCTTCTCAAAAGGAGGCAAATTTTCTACGACGTTGGTGCTAGCCGTGTTCGCGTTTAGTTCGCTAGAGGGCGCGAAGGGATTTTCTCTGCCCAAAGCCAGCCCGCAGGCCAGCGCCAAAAGCCAAATTTTACCGATTTTCATAACTCCCCCGTTTTTAAATTTATAAAGTTAAATTTACCCGCCGCTGCTAGGCTCAAGCTCTTTTAGCTCAAAATACGCCTTTTGCAGCTGGGCGTTTTGCGCTTTTAGCGTCTCGATATCCTCTTGCAAACGAGCGCGCTGATCTTGCAGGCTTAGCATCACGTCTAGCGAGCGCTTGCCAAAAACTATATTGCCGACGTAAACGCCAAAACAAACCACGCAAAACGCTATAAACATAAATCTGAAAAAAAGCCTGAAATCAAACGGCTTTTTCTCGACGTATTCGTCTTGCGCCTCGCTCAAATTTCATGCCCCAAAAACTCGTCCGTCTCACGCTCAATCTCAAGCAGGCGGTTGTATTTGGCGTTGCGTTCGCTTCTTGAGGTTGCGCCCGTTTTGATTTGGCCCGTATTCATCGCGACGGCAAAGTCAGCGATAAAGCTATCCTCGCTCTCGCCGCTTCTGTGGCTCATCACGCAGCGGTAGCCTTTGCGCTGAGCTAGGCGGATCGTCTGCATAGTTTGGCTGACGGTGCCGATTTGATTTGGTTTTATTAAAATCGCGTTAGCTACGCCTTTGGCGATGCCCTCGCGTAAAATTTTCTCGTTCGTTACAAATAGATCGTCGCCCACGAGTTGCACTTTGGAGCCAAGCCTGCTAGTTAGCTTCGCCCAGCCCGCCCAGTCGTCTTCGCTTAGGCCGTCTTCGATCGAAAATATCGGATACTTCTCGCAAAGCTGCGCGTATCGCTCTATCAGCTCTTCGCTGCTAAATTCCTTGCCCTCTAGCTTATATTTGCCGTTTTCATACAGCTCGCTAGCTGCGACGTCGAGGGCTAGTTTGATCTGCTCGCCTGCCTTGTAGCCCGCTTTTTCGATAGCTTGCATGATGAGCTTGATCGGCTCTTCGTTATCGTTTAAATTTGGTGCAAATCCGCCCTCGTCGCCGACCGCCGTGCTGTGGCCGGCTGCGTTTAGTAGGCCTTTTAGCGTGTGGTAAATTTCAGTCGCCGCTCGCAGCGCGTCGCTAAATTTATCAAATCCAAACGGCATAATCATAAATTCTTGAAAATCTACGCTGTTGTTCGCGTGCGCGCCGCCGTTAATGATATTAAACATCGGCACGGGTAGCACGCTAGCGTTTGCGCCGCCCAGATAGCGGTACAAAGGCACGTCAAGGCTCTTTGCCGCCGCGCGTGCTACCGCCATAGATACGCCAAGCACCGCATTTGCGCCCAAATTTGAGTAGTTATCGGTGCCGTCAAGCTCGCGCATCTCGTCATCAAGCGCCTTTTGATCGAAGGCATCCAGCCCGATCACGACTTCGGCGATCTGCGAATTTACGTTTTCCACCGCTTTTAGCACGCCCTTGCCGCAGTATCTCTCGTCTTTATCGCGAAGCTCTAGCGCCTCGCGTTTGCCCGTGCTTGCGCCGCTTGGGACTATCGCGCTTGCTACGGTGCCGTCGCTTAGAGCCACGGTCGCTTTCACGGTCGGGTTGCCGCGGCTATCAAGTACTTCTATCGCGGTTACGTCTTCTATAAATACCATTTTTTATTCCTCCGTATTTTCTTCTATGCTTTCGCTTTCGTCGTCGCTATCTTTGCCGCCCGCACCGCT
Source organism: uncultured Campylobacter sp. (assembly GCA_963515575.1). Lineage (GTDB taxonomy): Bacteria > Campylobacterota > Campylobacteria > Campylobacterales > Campylobacteraceae > Campylobacter_A. The sequence continues at coordinate 10,891 of CAUPYN010000033.1, read as the reverse complement.
TATTAGCTTATCTAGGCCGATCGAGCTTTTTATCGTCGCTACGATCTCGTCTGATATCTCGGGGTGCTCTTTGAGATAGGCTTTTGCGTTTTCGCGGCCTTGTCCGATTTTGGCGGCTTTGTAGCTAAACCACGCGCCGCTTTTATCGATGATATCAAGCTTCACGCCGTAGTCGATGATCTCGCCGTCGCGGCTGATACCCTCGCCGAACATTATGTCGAATTCCGCCGTTTTAAACGGAGGCGCGACCTTGTTTTTTACGACTTTTACCTTCGTGCGGTTGCCGATAGGCTCTTCGTTTTGTTTTAGAGTGGCGATTTTTCGCACGTCTAGGCGCACCGAGGCGTAAAATTTAAGCGCGTTACCGCCCGTAGTGGTCTCGGGCGTGCCGTAGCCCATAGCGCCGATCTTCATACGAATTTGGTTGATAAAGATCACGGTCGTGTTCATCTTGTGCACGACGCCCGCAAGTTTGCGCAGCGCTTGGCTCATTAGACGCGCTTGCAAGCCTACGTGCTGATCGCCCATATCGCCCTCGATCTCGCTTTTTGGTGTTAGAGCCGCGACGCTATCCACGACGATCAGCTCGACCGCACCGCTTCTAGCGAGGTTTTCTACGATCTCTAGCGCCTGCTCGCCAAAATCGGGCTGGCTAACGTAGAGATTTTCGGTATCTACGCCCAAATTTGCCGCGTATTTTACGTCTAGAGCGTGCTCGGCGTCGATAAAGGCGCACGTGGCTCCCGTTTTTTGCGCTTCGGCGATGATGTGTAGCGTCAGAGTCGTTTTACCCGAGCTCTCAGGTCCGTAAATCTCGATAATACGGCCCTTTGGGATACCGCCGATACCAAGGGCTAGGTCAAGTCCTAGTGAACCCGTAGAGATGCTGTCTATCGCCTCGACTTGTTTGTCGCCAAGGCGGATTAGCGTACCCTTGCCAAATGCTTTATCTATCTGCTTCAAAGCCGCGTCTAAGGCCTTTTTCTTGTCCGAATCGTTTGTCGGCGGGACTATCTTTTTCTCTTCTTTTTCTTTTGCCATCGGCTTCCTTAAATTTAAAATAATCGTTCTGATTTTATCAAATTTGAGATGAATTTTTGATTATTTGTTCAAATTTGAGGTAGGTTTGAGCGCGGCCGAATTTGCTCCAAATTTACGCCTTTTTTAAAATATAAAGCAGCTCGCTCACGTGCGTCGGGCGGCTGGCTAGGTTTCTACTACCGCGAAAGGCGTTGTATTTTTGCTCCAAAATTTGCACTTCGCCAAGCCCGGCTAAATTTTGGCTAAATTCCTCGCGCGCGATGAAGCCCTCGGAGTTAAACGAGATGAGCACGAATTTAGCTTTTAGCTTTGAGATTAGCTCGAAAAATGCGGGCGCGGCGGCGGATTTTTGATTAAACACCGAGCGGTTCCAGCCCCGAGCGATACCCGAAACTCGCGAGATTTCGCTGGGACGCTCGTAGCTAGCGATCAAATTTAACATAAAGTAGTTCGAGCCGTAGGGGTGCTGGTTATAAGGCGGATCAAGATAGACTAGATCAAGCGGCGGAAGCTCGGCGGCAAGCTCATTTGCGTCTCGCCTTTGCACGTCAAATTTGACGTTAAAATTTGAAAAAACGGGCTTAAGCAAGCCGATATCGGCCGTGATGCGAGATAGCGCGTGTTTGCCGCGTCCGCCAAACTGCCCCAGGCCGTCCTTGTTTTTATGAAAGCCCTTAAAAATGCCGCTGGTGTTAGCGTGCACGCTGGCTGAATACAGCAGCGGCGCGATGAAAAAAACACGCAGCTCCTGCGGCACGAGCGCATCAATCATCTGGCGCGCGGTGTCGATGTAGGCGGCGTTTTTTCTCGTGTAAAAGACGCGGTCAGCAGGCGAAATATTTGCCTCGTCTTTTGGTGCGTAAAGCTCACAGATAAAGCCCTCACGCAAATTTGCGCCGATTTCGCGCGTTAGTTTTTCATGCCAAAAATCAAGCTCTTTTTTAAACTCCGCGTCCGCGTTTGCGAGGTAGCACCCGTTTGTTACGCGGCTATAAAGCTCCAGGTCGTTTGCGACGATGAAATTTGCGTGGGATTTTAAAAACCGCGACACGATGCCACTGCCGCTAAAAAGGTCGCAGCAGCTTAGTTTTTCTTTGCCAAGCGCCTGTTTTGCGATATTTACGCCTTGTTCGATGAAGCCTAAAAGCGAGCGTTTGTTGCCTAGATAAGTTAAAATTTGCTCTTTTAAATACGCCTGATTTTCCATATTTTTCTTTATAAATTCCGCATTTTTATGGCGATTGTAGCAAAAATTTACTATAATTTCGCAATTTAGCCGCGTGCGAAATTTAAAGCGGAGCAAAAAGGATAAAATTTGAAGATTTTTAAGCATATAAACGTCGCTCACTCGCCCGACGCCGACGATATTTTTATGTATAAGGCGATTGATTTCGGCTGGGTTAGCTCCAAAAATCTAAAATTTAGCGCCACCGCGCTTGACATCCAGACGCTAAACGACGAGGCGCTCAAAGGCACCTATGAGGCCACGGCGATTAGCTTTGCGCTATATCCGCTTATCTGCGAGGAGTACGCGCTTTTGCGCACGGCGGTGAGCTTCGGCGAGGGCTACGGACCAAAGCTAGTTAAGAAAAAGGGCGCGGTTTTAAAGCGAAATTTCAAGGTCGCGCTCAGCGGCAAACACACGACAAACGCCCTGCTTTTTCGCATGGCGTACCCGCAGGCGCGCATAGTTTATAAAAATTTCCTAGAAATCGAGGGCGCGGTCTTAAGCGGCGAGGTGGACGCGGGCGTGCTGATACACGAGAGTATTTTGGATTTTTCGGACGAGCTTTGCGTGGAGCGCGAGATCTGGGATATCTGGAGCGAGCTAGCTGGCGAAAATCTACCGCTGCCGCTAGGAGGCATGGCGGTTCGCCGCAGCCTGCCGATAACGGACGCCGTCGAGTGCGAGCGCGTGCTAACGGAGGGCGTACGTATCGCCACCGCGCATAAGCCCTTTTTGTCGAACATGCTTCTCGAGCGAAATCTCATCCGCGTCGATAAAGAAAAGCTAAAAACCTACCTAAATCTCTACGCAAACGATAGCTCCGTATCTATGAACGAAACGCAGCTAAAGGCGGTAGATAGGCTCTTTGCGCTTGGTTATGAGCGCGGATTTTACCCACTACCGATCAAGGCCGAAAACTATCTCGTGCCGACCGAGTACAACGATATAAGGTTTAGCTAATGCAATCAACGCTCATAGAACTCGGTATCGAAACCTTTAAGATCGCGCTTTATCTAAGTTTCCCTATGCTGCTGGCGGGCCTGTCGGCGGGCCTTATCATCAGTATATTTCAGGCTACGACGCAGATAAATGAGATGACGCTAAGCTTCGTGCCAAAGATCATTTTAGTCGTCGTCGTGATTATATTTTTGATGCCGTGGATGGTCTCGATGATGGTCGATTTTACTACGCGCATGATAGAGTTTATCCCAAATTTCGTGCAATGACGCAGCTTATAGATTTTTCCAAATTTAGCTCGGTGCGAGTGGGCGGCGTGCACGAGGTGGCGGTGCTAGAAAGCGCAGAGGACGCGCTAAAGCCGGAATTTGCCGGCCGCGTGATGATAGGTGGCGCAAACAACCTGCTCGTATCGCCAAACCCGCCCGCGATGATGATGTTAGGCGGAGCGTTTGATTATATAAATTTGAGCGGCGACATGCTTAGTATCGGAGCTGCGACGAAGTCGGGCAAAATTTACAACTTCGCCAAAAAGCAGGGTATCGGCGGATTTGAGTTTTTACAAAATATCCCCGGTACGCTTGGCGGACTAATAAAAATGAACGCGGGGCTTTGCGGCGTTAGCATCAGCAACGACTTGCTCGCGGTGCGGCTGGGACGCGACTGGGTGGAGCGCGAGAGGATAAGCTTTAGCTACCGCAAAAGCGGGATAGATGAGCCGATTTTGGGCGCAGAGTTTAAAATTTCGCGCGAATTTGACGCGGCTCTTGCGGCGGATTTCGCCGCTAAACGCGCAAATCAGCCAAAAGGCGCTAGCTTTGGCAGCTGTTTCGTAAATCCGCCGGGCGACTACGCGGGCAGGCTGATCGAAACCGTAGGGCTAAAAGGCTACGCGATAGGCGGGGCTAAATTTAGCCAGCAGCATGCAAATTTCATCGTAAATTTTAACGCCGCGACCTTTGCGGACGTAACCGGACTCATAAATTTAGCCCGCGAGCGCGTTTTGGAGCAGTTTGGCGTCGAGCTAAAAACCGAAGTGGTAATTCTTTAAATTTAGCTTTTCAGGGCGCGCTTTGAGCGTATGCTAGGCCTATTTTAGCGGATTAAGTTGTTTAAAAGGATAAATTATGATATTTGCCGAATCGGTAAAAAGTTGCCTTAACGGCTACGTAAAGTTTAAAGGCAGAGCCTCTAGGTCGGAGTACTGGTGGTTTGGGGCCTTTAATCTATTAGTAGGCGCGCTGGCCCTTTGCGTAGATCTAAGTATATCGGCCATATACGAAATACCGGGGATTGTCTTCAGCCTTGCGAGTTTAGCCCTTTTGTTACCCAACCTCGCAGTCTGCGTCAGAAGACTTCACGACCTAAACAAAAGCGGCTGGTGGGTGCTGCTCTTTTTTATTCCGATCATCGGCCATATCATTTTAATCGTATGGTTTGCTACGCGCGGTACGGTAGGGGCAAATAGCTTCGGCGAAGACCCGTTAGCGGCGGTTTAAAGAGGCTGAAAATATCCGCAAAAGGCGGCATAAAGGAAAAGACGAGTTATTTTATTTGCGCGGGCGGCGTCTGGTTTTTGCAGTTTGTAAACGTTTACGCCAAAGCTTAGCGCCACTAGGACGTTTTACGCACGTAAAGGAAATACCGAAATGAAAAATCTTTTTATAAATAGCGAGCTGCGCGATATTTCGGTATGCGGCGAGAACTTCGGCGGAGCGATTTTTGACGATTTATCGGTTGGGGATGCGAAATTTATTCAGTGCGATTTTTCAAATGCGAGAATAGGCCTACGAAAAAACGTTAGTTTTAAAAATACCGTTTTTCAAAAGGTAGATTTTCGTAGCGTCGGGCAAGTAAATGCGGTTTACGATAATTGCAAATTTATCGGTTGCGATTTTCGCGGAACGAGATTAGACGACTTATCGACGAAATATTTCTCGTGTTTGTTTGATAAATGCAAAATAACCGACCAAAAATTTTTAGTAAATAATTTTCAAAAAAATACGATTATCGGGAAAATATCCGAAGTTAAATTTGTCGGCGACAACTAAAGGTTAGGCAAGCTTGACGAGTTAAATTTAAATCTATCCGCCTGCAAAATCTCGTTTTTTAAATTTATAAATTGCGATATATCAAACATCGTCCCACCCGACTTTTCTAACTATATATTTATAAAAGATTTAAAAATAAAAATCCAAAAAGCAAACGAAAAACTAGAGTTAGATGATTTGTCTGCGGCAAACAAAAAAACGATGGAAAGAAAGTTAAGGCATTTGGGCGGGCTGGATGCGTATTTGTTTAACGTAGAGGATGAAATTTACATCAACGGTTTAGAATTTACGGAAAAATTCTTTTTTTATTTAGGCGTGGATACGGCTTGTTTGCTAAAATAAATTTAAAGGCATTTAACGATGAAATTTATTAGCGTAGATATAGATTTTTTAGATATTTATTCTAAAAATTTAGACGAAGAATACAAAAATTTTCACCTAAAAATGGCGGAAATTTTCGGTTTTCCAGACTTTTACGGCAAAAATCTCGCCGCTTTGATAGATTGCTTATCTGATTTAAGAACATTTGGGGACGAAGAGCCCATGACTCGCTACTCTTTAAACGATGACGAATGCCTTTTATTAAACGTTAGAAATTTATCTAAAGCATCAAACGGTTTGAGACGCAAATTTTTATTAGCCCTAGAAGCCGTAAATACGCGCTTATCGGCGGGTAAGACGCCTACGATATTAGTAAATTTAACGAGCAAAGGATAGACTTGCTGCAAGAAATAAGAACCAGCTGCGAACCGGCGGTAATCGGCGTTAAAAACGGCCTATATCAGACGGAGTTTATAGACGCCAAATCCTTTCCCTCTAAAGACGTCAAAGACAAAATTTGCGGACGTTTTTACGAATCCGCTAAATTTATCCGCATTTAAAGACGAATGCGTTAAAGCGTTTGCGCTAAAACGAGCAAAACAGACCGATATCGTTTCTTGCGACTCGGGTATTTTTGATTTGGATTTTTTGATTTCGCAAAAAGCAGCAGACGTCATCAAATCCTTTAAGATTAATAATCTGATAAAAGTACCCGTCGAAATTGACGGCTGGAGCGGTAAATATTTCGCGGTTAGTTTCCCAAAATACGGCGTTAATATCGTAAATTTTCCCGAGTCTATTTTCGTATATCAAGATTACGATAAAGAGCAAGGAAAATTTATCGATATCGTAAGAAGCATTAACGCCCCAGACGAATATGGCGACTTAATGACGCAAATCGTCCCTAGAAAAATATCGCTATCGCAAAAGGTGAAAGATAAGGCGTTTCATATAAACGGCATGGGGCTATTTTTCTCTCGCGATATTTTGGACGCGTTTTTATCGGAGCAAATAAGCGGATTCAGCCTGCATGACGCTTTCGTTTTAGCTTAAATTTACCGGCTTTTTGGGAGTTTGGCGACCGCGCGGCTTTGGCGTAAATTTACTTTAGCTTAAATCAGGCTATAAATTTTCGCCGCCCATAGCCGAATTTTGCTCGCTTGCCTGGTTTTGCGTTTGCTGGGCGGTTAAATTTAGGGCGTTAGGCTCGCTCGTATTTGCCAAAAAACGTATCGGCGCGGCTTTGTTTTACCTTACTCTCTTTGGCGGGGCGCTCAAAACTCGGGCGCGCATTCGTCGCTTGCTTGAGTGCTTTTATCCGAATTTACAGTCGCGTCTTAACGCGGAGTTTAACCGTGAGCGGCTTTTGCGTTTAGAGTTTCGTTTGCGAGGCGGCATTTTGTCTTGACCTTACCCGCCCGGTCGTTTGCAAACTTGCGTCTAGCCGCCCGTAAAGTATTTTGCCGCCGTAAATTTAGCCCAAATAACGCATCGCTAAGGCCGCTAAAACGAGCGCCAAACTAAGCGCGGCCGTTAGTTTATATAGCCGCAAAGCTCCCGCACAGCGACTTTTCATATCGCGGATTTTAGGCGGCTTGCTAGCTAAATTTAGCTCCGCAAGCGCCGCGTCAAATTTGCCGTAATCAAGCCTTCCTTCTGCAAAATCTCTAAAAATCAGCGTATCGAAATGCAGCCTAATGTGCAGATAAAATAGAGCCGTAAAAGCTGCTAAAAAGCCCGTAATGACGGCAAAATGCGTAAAAATCGTAAGGCAGACGGCAAGCTGAAGTAAATTTAACAAGAAAAACAGCCTATGCGTCGCCAAAAACCTAGCCGTAACCAGCGCCAAGGCTCTATCGTCCGTCCTTTGGCGGCATTCCCGCTCCCCGCCTTGTGCCGCTTTCTCGTTTTGCTCCGCATTCGTCATTTTTCCTCCTCATTTTTGGCGTTTGCCTTTGGTTAAATTCCCGTTCGTTTTCGCCGAGAATTTTGCAATGCCGCTTGTTTCTAGCCTGCAGATTTTTTAAATTTGATCCCTCAAACCGGACTTGATCAAATTTAGCCTGCGCCTATTTCGCGCGTAAATTTGCTGCACTTACTTTTGCGAATTTGGCTGGTCTTTACTCCGCTTTCAAATTTCGCGGGTGCCGTCTGCTAGCTGCATTATCCGCTCCCGTAGCGAGCTAGAGACGGCGATCTTTTCGCGGCGCGATCTTAGCAAATTTAGCGCGTCCTCAAATCCTAGTCCCGCGTAAACCACAAGCCAAGCAAGTAACACCGACGCGCTCCTGCCGTAGCCAAGCGTGCAGCACACTAGTACCTTTTTATCGTTTTGCTCGGAGGCTCGCTCGTTTGAGTTTGCAAAAATTTGTTCCGCCTCGCCGATCTTGCTTTCGTTTGCCGTGCCGCGGGTTTGCAAATTTACCCACGAGTCCGCTTGCTCATTAAATTTAAAATCTCGCCCGTGCGCGTAGCCCGCTTCGGCGATAAAATTTGATCCCAGCTCCGCCGCGCTTTGCGGTAAATTTTCGCCGCCGCAAAGAGTCGTTTTCACGAGCCGCTCAAGCTCGTCCGCGCCTCGTTTTAGTTCATCTGCGCCGGGCGTTATCATATCTAGCATAGGCACGCTCGCATAAATTTGCGCGCCGCCAGGCCGCTCAAACTCAGCCGCACAGTCAAGCACCGCGTCAAATTTGCCCGCCTCCTTAACCGAGCCCAAATATAGCCCGGGCAAAATCTCGTCTGAAAGCCGGCGTCCGCGCAGCCAAAAAATCGCATTTAACCGCGCTACGTAAAGATAGGGAAGGAGCAAAGCTTTAGCCGCGGCAGCGTGACGGCCTTGCCCGTTTTTAGCAAAAACTCCCGCGCCCAAAAACGCGTAACAGCAGGCGACCAGCGCAAAACTAAGGCTCGCCCACGATAGCCACAGCGCCCACGAGCTCCAAATTTTAGCTCCTGCAATCGCCGCAAAAAGCATCAAAAACGCAAGCCCCAGATATAGCGCCGCCCATTTGTAGCGCGCAGTCTCCGCGGCCATGGCAAACCTAAGCGGCTCGCCATCCATCGGACGAACGAGCAGCACAAAACAGCCGGCGGCTAGCCCCGTCGGAATGTCGATAAAATGGTGCTGATACGTGGTCAGCACGCTAAGGCCGATGAGCGCAAACCACGCTACGAGCACCGCTTTAAGCCAAACCGCGCGCGCCTTGCGAAAGTAAAATGCGCCCACTACGACGCAAAGTATTATGTGTAGCGACGGGGCTTGATTAAACGGGAGGTCAAAGGCGGCGAGGCTTGAGAACAAAAAGCCGCTAAGGCCCGAAACCGCGGGCTTTTCCCACGACATTTGCAGAGGAAAAGCGATAAAAAACAGCGTCGCGATCATCTGCGCGACTAGCAGCTGCGTAACGTAGCGCGCGAGCTCCCCGGCGTCGCGGCAGAGGAAAAATCCAAGCGCGTAGAGCAAATTTAGCGACCAGTACGGCACGATGCTCCACGCGCAAAACGGCAATGCGCGTTCCCACGCGAAATAAATCTCCGGTACGTTTGCGCAAGCGCTCGCGAGGGCGTTCGTGGCGCCGTAGCTAGCGTAAAATATCGCCGCAACGACGACTAGCGCGGCCAGCTGCGATAAAAACGGTTTTGTTTTCATTTTTGCCTTTTTTGCTAATTCTATCAAATTTTAGTGGATTTGCGCTTCTGGTGACCTATAGGCTCGCTTGACGTAAATTTTACTCGCCGAGACCTGCATCTTTAAGGTACTAAGTTTGGTTTTGTCAAATTTGGACTTTAGTCTTTCTTGTTAATGGGGAAGGGGCTTGAATTACGAAGTCGCTCCCTTCCCCCTTAACGATCCCCTATCCCCTACGACGTGAGAAGTTGCTGCGCTATGCGCAGGTTAAATTTGCATTTTCAAGGTGCGGGTCTCGGTGAGTAAAATTTGACTTCAAATTTGAACGTAAAGCGATAAGGCGAAGTATTTTTGTTCTAGACGAGGCGCTTTTCAAATTTGGCGACGGGAGTTACCTAGTCGGTAATAACCGAGCCAAATTTAAAAGCAACGAAGTATAGGGCAAAAAGACAAGCCGCGGCAAGGCTAAATTTTAACAGCCAAACTCACGCTAAATATCCCATCCCCATCTATCCATTCGCGCACCTTTTTAAAGCCCGCCTTTTCCACGAGCTGATCCATCTCGGCCTGGCTGCGGCGGCGCATGATCCACGCAGCGCCCTGCCTGTGGCTGGATAGGGCGCGCGCGATCATCTCGAGCTGCGGGTGCCACGGCTGGTTGGTGTAGATGAGGTAGCCGCCGCTTTTTACGCTACTTGCAAAGCCTTGTAGCGCGGTGCGCACGACCGAGTTATCAGGAAAAAGCTCAAACAGCCCCGACACGACGCCTAGCGTATATGCGCCCTGCAGACCCTCGTAACTAGCGGCTTCGAACGCATTTGCCTGCGTAAAGCTCGCGACGTCCTGTAGCCCGCGCTCTTTTATCATTTCGCCGCCGGCTTTTACGTTTATGTCGCTGTAGTCGCGTAGCGTTATGCGCTCAAATTTATGCCCCTGCGCGGCGTCTAGTATGTATCTGCCGTGCCCCGAGGCGATGTCTAGCAGTCGTAGCGGCTCGCCTCGCTCCTGCAGCTTTGCTACGGCTTGATCGATCGCTAGTTTGATATTTCGCTTGCGCTCTCTGATGCCGCGCCAGCCGATGGCATTTAGGTAAAATTTGTCGATAAATTTGAAAAATTTATTCGCCCCTTGCGGCTCGTTTCGGTAAACATAATCAAGCGTACTGCCGCTATCGTAGCCCGTATTTTCGCCCACTTTTAGCCCGCCGACCCACGGCGAGAGCGCCTGCATACCAACTCTTTGAAACTTAAACCACAAATTTTTCGGGTAAAATCTCGGCAGCGGCGTAGCCAGCCTATCGGCCTCCTCGCGGCTAAAGCCGTATTCGTCCGCGTGCGTGCAGTCCACCTCGCTAAAAGGCGCTCTAAAGCGCTCGCCGACGAACTCGCGCACTATCTCAAACGCCCTCTCCCGCTCGCTTTCGCCCAGCGTATCGTGGTAAAATCCATCTAAAACCTCGCGCCTCTTTACGCGCGCGCCAAGAGCGTTGTAAAACTCGTGCTGCAGGGCGTGCTCCACGACCCAATCATCGCCTGAAACCAGCAGCAGCGTAGGCGTCGTGATCGCGGCCGCGTCAGAGACCACGCGCTGCGCCGCTTCGTAAAGCCCAAGCAATATGCGCACCGAGATCGCGTGATTGATTAGCTCATCGGCGTCGTATCT
>CAUPYN010000032.1:0-13871 GCA_963515575.1 uncultured Campylobacter sp. | reverse complement strand
CCCCGCGTAACCATCACCCCCCGCTCCGCCACCACTCTCTTTTTCATAAAGTAGTCGGATTACTACAAGCACTTGTTATTGTCGTGTTCTATCTCTTTTTCATCTGATACCCCTTAGATTTGTTTCAAACCCCAACGGGGTAAATTTACACCGTGCTAGTTATTACACGGTTTCCTTGCTGCTGGGGTTTCAAACCCCAACGGGGTAAATTTACACCGTTCTGGTCGTGAAAAAGACAGTGGCGATTTTTATCTGTTTCAAACCCCAACGGGGTAAATTTACACTGCGCATTAGCGAGGAGTTGCTAGAAAAGGGGCGCAGGTTTCAAACCCCAACGGGGTAAATTTACACTTACGGGGGCTTCGGATATTGATATAGCGGATATGAAGTTTCAAACCCCAACGGGGTAAATTTACACGAGGAGGTGAGGTTAAATGCCTCTTAGACTTGTGGTTGGTTTCAAACCCCAACGGGGTAAATTTACACATCATAATCAACTCTAAAATATATTTGCTTAGCAGTTTCAAACCCCAACGGGGTAAATTTACACAGCCACTACGCACCCCCTGCTTTAACTTTGTTATGAAAAGTTTCAAACCCCAACGGGGTAAATTTACACACCCGTGATTTTACGTAGAAGCTCCTTATCTGTAGCCGGTTTCAAACCCCAACGGGGTAAATTTACACTGTTTCCCCTGCTTTTGAGCAAGCTAATCATACGGAGTTTCAAACCCCAACGGGGTAAATTTACACAGCACCAAAACACTCATATTTAGGACTATTTGCGATAAAAGTTTATATTTTTAGGCCTTAAAATAGCCTAAATTTAACCGCTCGAAAAATCCAAAACGCGAGTATGTCGCTATTTGCGAAACTTACAAAAAGCTTTATCGCCGTATCAAGCAAAGATATACGAGCAAAAACAGGCAAACATGCGCCGCAAAAGTAAAATCATCATAACAAATATTAAGAAATAAAATATATATGAGAAATCGCGATACTAAAAATTATATAAAATAAAAACAAAACAGATAAAATAAATAAAAACGTCGCAACAAGCATGGTAGCTCTAATCAAATTTCGATCACGACAAATACAAAATATGGACACGGGCTTTAGCTAGCGAGAGAAATTTTATTTATAAGATTAGGGTAAAACGAAGTATAAAACCTCTTGAGACAGCGCTAGCGCAACCATCTAAGCAAAACACACTAAATCAGAGTAATAAAACGCTGCTCAAAAGCAAAATAAGCAAAAGTAGGCAAAATACTAAACCTAGCTTAAAGCCTGCTTTTACAAACACAAACGATTAAAGATATATAACCTACAGGATTTTAGCGATTTAGATTTTTGTCTGCTCGCTGCATCCAAAGCCCCGCTATATTTTCTAAATATACTTAGAATTAATAAAATATAAAAACTAACTAAAACATAATGCCGAGTCATTTTTATAAACTGCGTCAAAAGAGCTAGCCTAAGAATAAGTCAGACCGCGCAAAACGGTAAAACCACCCGTAAATTTATCTCTCCTCGCTTCGGGTCAAATTTAGCCACCAAACCAAACCCTAAATTTAAAGCGTAAATCTAAAATTTAGATTTTTATCTACGTTTTATATTTTTGCCGTCTTTATTTACGCACATAAATTCCACGGTAGCCCCGCCACCATAAATCAAAGCTACGCCGTCTGAATGAAATCTATCGCCGCAGCCCGCCTCTTTGTCGCCTCGCAGTATCTCGTCCGAAGCGTCGTCAAAAATCTCGTAATAAGCACCCCCAAAGCCCTCATTGCGATAATAAACCGTCGTCTTGCGCTCGCCTCCAAACGCCTCGTTGCCCCAAATTCTTACACCTATGACATTTGCGCTTTTTAGTTTGGCTTTTAGTTCGCCAAAAGTCTGCTCATCCCAGCCCAGTATCCGCAGTGGCTCCTGCACGCTCGTTCGCTTATCTACGCGGATGAAGCTCGCGGTTTTGTTTTTATCGGCACTTACGGCGCTAAACGTCTCAACCAGGGCTCCGTCTAAGCGCAGGTCAAACCAAACTTCGCGAGGCCTAATCTCGCGCGCAAAATCGCGCAATGCTAAAATCTCGATACGATTTTTTTCGTAGTTTCGTGCTAACTCTCGTCCGTCGTATAAATTTAAGTAGACGGCCATCGCCGCGATTAGAAAAATAATAATAAAAGACGTTTTGTAGCTTATACTCATAAATCCTCGCAAATTCTTTTATTCTTAGTCTAATTTACGGAGTCAAGCACGCTAAATTTAAAATTTAACCCCGTGATTTAGCAGTTTTCTCACGCCTAGATTCGTGTCGATGCCGGTGATTATGGCGTTGTAGATGTATTCTTTGCCTTGTTGGATGGCACTTTCTAGGCTTTCGCCTCTTGCGAGCAGGCAGGCTAGCGAGCTAGAAAACGTGCAGCCCGCGCCGATGATAACCAGCGGGTCGGCTAACGGCGTCTCAAAGTTTTGTACGCTACCGTCCTTGCAGTAGAGCGTGTCGATGCTTTTGCCAGCGACGATATGCTTTTTCACGATCACGTCGCACGGTAGATTCGTAAAATCATCGCCGAAAAGCACGTCGGCTTCGCGCAAATTTGGCGTCGTGACAGCGGCAAATTTCATCAGCTCTTTTAGCCTCTCGATGGCGCTATCTTTGATGAGTTTGTGCCCCATTTTCGAGATGCAGACGGGATCTAGCACCACAGGAGCGGAGTTTTTTTCTAAAAAGCTCTGCACGACGTCCATGATGGGCTCATTAAATAGCATACCGATTTTGACGGCATCGAAGCTAAACTCGGCCGCGAGCATCTCAAGCTGATCGGCGATAAAGGACGGATCTAGCGAAACGATATTTTTGATCTTGTCCGTATTTTCGGCAGTTAGCGCCGTGACCGCCGTCGCACTATAGCAGCCAAAGTGCGCACACGCCTTGATATCGGCTTGCAGTCCCGCGCCGCCGTTGCTGCATGAGCCTGCGATTATGAGGATTTTTTTCATTTTTTGCCTTTTATTTTTAAAATTTGTTTTATGTCGTTGGGATTTAAGGGTGGTAAAAAAATATGCGTTATTTCACCATTAATTTTTATTAACATATCGCCTGGACCGAGTAGTTTTCCGCCCCGCCTTCATCAATTATTCGCGAGTCCATAGCGTTTTGCATCTTTAAGGCCATTCTCATAAATATATTTGCACTTGTCGTTAAATTTATAGAGTTTACGATGTGACTAGCCAAATAAGCTGTACGAGGTCTAATATCGATAATGGCGCTATCGTCTAAAAAATCAAGAGACGAAACGGCCATATCAGAATCGCTCACATTTTTAAAATTCAAGTTATTTGCACCTTTTAAAAGATCTTTTTTTATCACTGTAGACTTTCGAGACTTATTTTCGTATTATAAGATTATAGTGGATAATTTCTTAAAAAGTGGATATTCTTTGCTCCCAAATAACTTCAAAATGCTTTTAAAATACAGGCCAAAATAAGTCGAAAACTTTCAAAGGAGTTTTTATAAAATAGGAGGCGCCTTATTAATAAAGCTAAGCACAGATACTACGGACTTGCTTTGTTACCGTAATGTAAATGGGTGTTTATGCTAAATATATCTAAACTTAAAGAGATATTTTTCAAGCCGGGCAACGGTAACGGCTGCAACAAAATTAAAAAAGAAAATTTCTTGCTTCGCTCGAAGTGGCGTATTCTGCCTTGCTTCACTATATTTGTTGTTTTTAAAGCGTAGCTACGAGTGAAGAAAAGTAGGGTTTTTGATGCAATAAAAAAGAAAAATAATCGTGGAGCGATATTTCTATAAAAAGAGCCGTATCGTATTTTTAAGTTGATTAGAGAAATTTAATCAGCTTACCTTGAAGCCAACGAAACGGTATACTTTATCCTATGAATAGATACTGCTGAACTGATAAAATTTGGTAAGCAAGCTAAATTTAGGATTCTAAGATTTATGAGATAGACTGGAATTTAACAAGCTACGTGATTGTCTAGCGACTTTATCTTACGCTTTTGAATGCTGCAAATTTTACTTGTGCGGCAAACTCTAAAATTTAAGAGGGGCAGCACGCCGCTACCGCCTCTAGATTTTAGCGTTATACTTTTAGAAGTTCGCTCTCTTTTTCTTTTACGAGCGAGTCGATCTTTGAGGTGTAGCTGTCGGTAATCTTTTGGACTTCGTCTTGCCCTTTTTTACTCTCGTCTTCGGTGATAGCTTTATCTTTTTCTAGCTTTTTTACCTCGTCGTTGGCGTCTTTTCTGATGTTTCTGATACTGACTTTGGCTTTTTCGCCAAATGCCTTAGCGTGCTTGGCGTTTTCTTGGCGTTGCTCAACCGTCATCGGAGGGAAAAATAGCTTCACGCTCTCGCCGTCGTTGTTCGGATTTACGCCAATATTTGCCGCAGAGATCGCTGCAGTGATGGTTTTTAGCATCGGTTTTTCCCACGGCGTGATGCTTATGGTGCTAGCATCGCTAGATAGCACGGTGGCGACTTGGTTTAGAGGAGTTTGGCTGCCGTAATAATCCACGTAAATATTATCGACTATGCTTATGTTTACCTTACCTGTGCGAAGCGTGGTAAAGTCGCGTTTTAGGCCCTCGATGCACTTGTCGCTATGCTCTTTTTGCTTTTTATAAATTTTATTCAGCATTTATATCCTTTACTAAAATTTTTGTCGTCGTTTTTCCGTTTACTTTAAGGCTCATTCTGACTTTATATCGGTCGATTGGCTTATTAAATTTAAGCGTCATCTGCCCGTTTTCAAGCTTGACTTTTTTTGTTTTTTGCCCCGTCATCGAGAAGTAGCCGTGCGTCGCGTTCTCGTCGGTTTTGATGATAAGTTCGCTAATCTTATTATCTTTGGGGTAGTCTTGCGGAAGTATCCATTCGGCTTTCAGAAATTTACTAGCAAGCGCGGACGGCAGATGCGTGCCGTTCATCGCAGGAATCCTGTCTAGTTCGTGCAGATCGCTGTTCGCCGCGACCGCTCCAGAGTTTTGGCTTAGTATCACCTCGATGCCATGCTCTATCGCGACGTCACGCACCCTATCGTTATATTCGCCGAAAGGATATGCAAAATATCGCGGTTTGTAGCCCATATTTTTTTCGAATTTACCTATGCCGTCCTCAAAGTCGTTTTTTAATTTTTCCTCGTTAAGACCGACCATGTGTAGGTGGCCGTAGGAGTGATAGCCGACTTCGCCGTATTTCTCCATCTCTTTGATCTGCTCGAAGGTCATAAAGTCGCCGTATTTTCGCGCAGTGGCCTCGACGTAGATCATTAGTGCAAACGGATATCCGTACTCTAAAAATATCGGCAAGCCTTTTTCGTAAAAGCTCTTGTAGCCGTCGTCTACGGTTAAAACAACCCAGTTGTCAGATACCGGCTCGCCGTTTTTTATCGCGTCCACGAGCTTTGAGAGCGGGATGACCTCGTAGCCTTTTTCTTTAAAATACTCAAACTGTTCGCGTAAATTTTTGCTAGAAATGTTGGTGCTAGGGTGTCTATCGTCGTCAAATCTGTGATAGTTAAAGATATGTGCGTCTGCAAGCGCAAACTGCGCCGCCGCAAAAAATGCGAGGGCGGAAACTAATTTTTTCATCGACGCTCCTTATTTTTTATCGCTTACAGGAGCCGTAGGAGCGCTAGGAGCTTGTGGTGCGACTGCCTCAGGAGCCGCAGGTAGCGACGAAGTATCGACGCTATCTATGAGAGATTTGCTGCTTTGCGTGTTGTAAATATAACTTAGCGCTAGGGTGTTTAGGATAAATAAAACGCCCACAACGAAAGTAAATTTAGCCAAAAACCCGGCCGGTCCTTTTGCGCCAAATAGGCTTTCGTTGCTGCCGCTATACGCGCCTAGTCCGATAGAGGAGCTTTTCTGAAGCAAAACGGCGATCGTCAAAACTACCGCGAAAATAAACTGCAATACTAAAAAAAGCGAATCCATTAAAAATCCTTTTAAATTTTTAAAATTAGTCGCGATTATACTAAAAAAGTTTTGAATTTGGGTTAAATTTCTTTTTCTATCTCATAAAGTTCGTAGCGCACGGTCTTAAAAATCTCGGAAATTTTAACGTCGATGAGCTTAAAACACTCCTCTAAAACCCTTGCGCTTTCTTGCGCGCGTTTGATGTTGGCGGTTTGCAAATCGTCCAAATTTAGGCGAATTTGCTCCTCTTTTAGGCTTGGTTTTAGCACGTCGTTTGCTGCGTCGCGAAATTTTATAAATTCTTTTTGCGGGATTTTTGATTTGTGGCGGAGGGTTTTTATTTTTTTAGCGAGGGCTAGGTCGTCAAAGCCGTAACGTCTGACGTCCTCGACAACTCTAAGCCCTTCTTTTAAGCGGTTTAAATTTGCGTCTATTACGCGGTAGAGCCGCTCTTCGTTAGTCATCTCTACTAAAAATGCCTAAAATTTGAAGTAAAGAAACGAATAGATTAACGAAATCAAGATAAAGAGCGACTGCGCCCTCGATCGGAGTTTCGTAGTTGCCGCGGATGATATTTTGCGTATCGTAAAGGATATACGCGCTAAATAAAACCGCGCCTACGCTAGCGATGCCGAGCTGTAAAACCGGGCTGTGGAAAAATATATTTATGATCGCAGCCACGAGCAAAACGATAAGCGTGATGAAAAGCATCTTGCCCATCGCGGTAAAGTCGCGTTTGGTGTTCATCGCAAATACGCTAAGTCCGCCGAATGCTACCGTCGTAAGCGTAAAGGCCTGAGCCACTATCGCCGCACCTCCAGGCATCGCAAAAGTGCGTCCCAAAATAGGCGTAAGCGTAAGTCCGCTAACGAAAGTAAAGGCAAAAAGCAGGATCAAATTTAAGCCGGCTTTGCGTTTAGCAAACATTAGGCCCACCAAAAGTCCTAGCTCAAGTATCACAAATAGCCAGTAGTTGCCCGCTACCGTCGCTCCCAGCGAGCTGTAAAGCCCGACGTAAGCTCCGACGCTGGCTGCTAAAAGCGAAGCCGCGAAAAGCTGATAGGTTTGCTTGATAAACGTGCTAAGCGCGCTTTGCGAATATTCGCCGGCAACCTCATGCTCGCTTGAGCTTGCATAATTTCTGTCGTATAAACTCATGTTCTCTCCTTTTTAAATTTTGACGCAAATTTAGCCAAAAATAGGTAAATAAAATATAAAAAATCACTGAATTTAACGCACGAAAAGCAATTTAAAATTTTTTGACGAAGTTTGAAACGTTTTTGATATAATATTTTAAAAAATTATCGGGAAAATATAATGCAAGAAATTTTAGACGGCGCCGTCAAATTTATGGAAGAAGATTTTTTGGAGCATAAGGAGCTTTTTGAAAGCCTAGGCGAGAAGCAGACGCCGCACACTCTTTTTGTCGGCTGCATCGATTCGCGCGTCGTACCTAGTCTCATAACAAACACGATGCCGGGCGACCTAGTCGTCGTGCGAAATATCGCAAATATCGTGCCTCCGTACCGCAAAAGCGAGGAGTTTTTGGCTACGACCTCGGCGATCGAGTACGCCTTGCAAACGCTAAACGTGCAAAACGTCATCATTTGCGGACATAGCAACTGCGGCGGCTGCGCGGCCTTGTGGATGGATGAGGCTAAATTTAGCAAAACGCCAAACGTAAAGCGCTGGCTTGACTTGCTAGAACCCGTAAAAAAGCGCGTGCAAAAGCTTTTCGGCGACAATATCGCAAAAAGAGAGTGGCTAACCGAGCGCTTAAGCCTCGTAAATTCGTTTGAAAATTTACTGAGCTATCCAGACGTCAAGGCTAAATTTAAAGACGAGGAGCTAAAAATTTACGCCTGGCACTACATAATAGAAACGGGCGAAATCTACAACTATAACTTCGCAACAAAGAGCTTTAAACTGCTAGGAGTCGAGAAATGAGAAAAATTTTAGCCGCCGTTTTTGCGCTGTGCTTTGGCTTAAATTTACTCGCAAATACCAAAATCGACGACCTAAACGCAACCGACATCCTAAGCGTCATAAATCAAATCAACGAAGCAAACGCTCAAATCGCCGTTATCAAGGCCCAATCCGCCGAAAATAACGAAACTGCCGATAAAAACGTACTTTTTAAAACCGTCTCGGAGAAAAAAGAAAAGCTAATCGAGCAGATCCCCTACCTCATCATGCAAATCGAAATCGACGAGGAACAGGTGCAGAAATTTAAGCACGAAATGCAAAATTTGGAATCAAAAATCAAACGGCTAAAAAACTCGGACAATCAAAATTTATACGTAAAAGACAAGCTGGAGTTTGAGCGTATGCGGCTTGACGGGCTGTTTTACTCCTCGCTTTTAAATTTGGAAAATATCTTTAAAGAAGGCGGCAAAGCCGTGGACGTAAGGCTCGCCGTTGAGGAGACGCTGCTTAGCTTTCAGACGGAGTTTTACGCACAGTTTAAGGAGTTTAAGGATAGTCTAAACGAGGAAATGCTCGCTGCGCACAAAGGCGAACTAGAGGCGCTAGAAGCGCACAAAAAGACGCTTGAGGAGATACTTCACTACCTGCGCGATAACGCCGAGCTACTCACGTCAAACTACATCATCTCGGAGCTAAATTTAAAAACGGCAATCGATTTTATCAACGAAAAGGCCTCCTTTACGAGCAAATTTAACGTCGGCAAGGCTGCGATTATATTCGTCGTATTTTTATTTTTCGTATCGTTTACGACGCTGCTTAGCAGGCTCACGCTGTGGGCGCTAATGAAATTTTTTGTCAAGCACGACTCGGACAGGCAGACGAAAGGGCGCATCGTAGAAATCATCAAACGCCCGATGCTACTCACCCTCATCGCATACGCGATAGATATTTGCGTCTCGATCGCATATTATCCCGCTCCGATGCCGATAAAATTCGCAAATTTCCTAGCGATCACTTTCGTTATCGCCGTTACCTGGCTAATACTTAGCGTACTAAACGGCTACGGCATGGTGCTCATCAACGAACTCACCAAAAAAAGCGGGCGCAAAGAGGTGATAAATTTGATCCTAAAGATCATCTATTTCATCATCTTCGTTATCGCGCTGCTTATCGTGCTTAGCAAGCTCGGATTTAACGTTAGCGCCATCATCGCCTCTCTTGGTATCGGCGGCCTTGCGGTAGCTCTTGCGACTAAGGATATTTTGGCGAATTTCTTTGCTTCCGTCATGCTGCTCTTTGATAACTCGTTTTCTCAGGGCGACTGGATCGTGTGCGGCGACATCGAGGGAACGGTCGTGGAGATCGGGCTTAGGAAAACGACCGTGCGAACCTTTGACAACGCCCTTATATTTGTACCAAACTCCAAGCTAGCTAGCGATCCGATCCGAAACTGGAGCAGGCGAAAGATGGGACGACGCATCAGGATGCTAATCGGATTAGAATACAGCGCCACGACCGAGCAGATCAAAAAGTGCGTCGAGGAAATCAAACAGATGCTAATCGATCATCCAGACATAGCAAAGGGCGACGATATGGGCTCTAAAAAGGCTAGTAGGTACGACCGCGGTATCGTCTCGATCGACGATCTGGCCGGCTATAAGTCGAATTTATTCGTCGTCGTGGACGAGTTTGCCGATAGTTCGATAAATATCCTCGTGTACTGCTTTTCAAAGACGATAGTTTGGGGCGAGTTTTTGGCCGTCAAAGAGGACGTGATGCTAAAAATCATGAATATCGTAGAGGCTAACGGGCTTGGATTTGCCTTCCCTAGCCAGAGCCTATACGTCGAAGAAGTGAAAAAATAATTTTAAAGGAGAGAAAATGAGCGAAGAATTTGACTACGAAGAGGAAGATTTGGAGGAAGAATACTCCGAATTTGACGACGAGAGATCCGAGAAGTACAGCTATAACTACGACGAAAACGACTACGAATACGGCGACGAAGACGAAGAGGATAGCTACGAGATGTAAATTCGGTGCGTTAAATTTTGACTTGGCGGATTAAATTTACCCGCCAGAATTTGGAGCATTTAATTTAACTTTTGCGGATATTTTTTGTCAAAATTTAACGTCAGCGAGCCTTGGCGGTTTGCTTTATTTTTAGTTCAGGGTAAATTTAGGCTTTAAATTTAGCCCTACACTTTTACTTTTGCTAAATTTTACGCATTGATATCTAGCTTTCGGATTTTATTTAGAGCTTCTAAAAGCTTGGTTACGTCCGCCCCTTTTTCTTGTTCGGCTTTGATAAATTTCTCGAAAAACTCGCGCTTTATATCCTTATAAACGTAGGTTTGGCTTTTGCTAGTAGCGTGGATAGGTTTAAATTTCTTTTCTTTCGCGGCGTCTTTTTGTGCTTCTTCTTTGACCATTTCGTCAAAGTCGCCTTTTTTTAGCGCGATTTTTTGCAGCGCGTCCCCGATACTCTCGCCGTTTTTAAATACATCTTTTAGAAATTTAAAAAACTCTTTTTTGCTCGCTTCGTCCGCGTAGCTCACGCGATCTTCTATCTCTTGCCCAAGAAGCGTAATGCGCTCTTTTGCAGGCGTTTGGTCGAAATTTAGCACGCCGTCAGTGAGTGAAATCTTGACGTTTGCGTATTCGCCTAGGATTTTATTTGCCGCGTACTCTAGCCATTTATCTTTAAACTCCTCCTCGCTCATATCAGAATCCAGTAGCTTCGAGGCCTGGGAGTCCATTATCAGGCCGCTGCCGCTACGCATGCCAAGCCCCGGGCCAAACCCGCCCAGATCCACGTTAAATTTACTCAAAAACTTATCCACGCTAAAGACGTCTTGTCTAAATATATCGGACGGATCGCCCGCGTGCGCGATCAGGGCTTGCGTGCTATCTACGAAGCTTTTTAGCTCGGCGGCTTTTTCTTTGTCTATACTCGGATCAAGCCCGTTCATCTTGCCCCAGATGCTGATTTTATCGTCTCTCGTGTAGCCGCTTAGAGAAAATATCCTCCTAGCAAATATGGGTTCGCCAGGCTTTAGTCCGAGCTCCTTACGCCAGTCATCCACTACCTTTTCAAACCCCATTTTTACGCCCAGCCACATGCTTAAATTTTTACCGGTTAGCTTTTCCGGATCAACCTTGTCCGCCCAGATTTTGAGCTCATTTCGGTCTAGTTTATCCGGATCAAGAGCGTCATAATCAATCAGTGCCGTTAAATTTGGCTGCGCGGAGCTTAAATTTGAGGCCGAATCGGCAGATTCTTTTTCATCGCGCGCTTTTAAATTTTGCCCGCGAGCGCTGATAAAATCGAAATTTGCATTTACGTTAAATCCGTTTACGCCGCCTATCATCTAAAATCCTTTTAAAATTTAGCTTTCTAACGATATCGGCAAAATTCGAATAAAATTTAGAGTAAAAGATAAGAAGCGATATCAAATTTACGGTCAGCCGCCAAGCCGCATGTACGCTGACGAGTCACCGTAAATTCGTGCCGCATCGCTACCGACCAGCAAACGCTAGCAAAATTTATTTTTGCTCAAAGTCTTCCCAGGGATTTACGCAGTAGGTGCCGCGGCCCGCGTGTTTAGCCTTATAAAGAGCATCGTCGGCGCGCTGAAGTAGCAGGTCAAACGAGCCGTGCCCGATCTGGCCTTCTGCGATGCCCGCACTCACGGATAGTCCGTTAAATAGCGGATTTTCTTGACAAATTTTAAAAAATCGGTCGATCAAAATTTGCACGCGAGGCGCTATGCTTTGCATATTCGCGCCGTCGGTAAATATTGAGATAAACTCGTCCCCGCCGATACGCACGTTCATAGCGTCGGCAAAAATTTCCTTTATCAGTCCAGCGATCGCAACCAGAGCCTTATCGCCCGCCTGATGTCCGTGCTCGTCGTTTACCTGCTTAAAGCGATCCAGATCCATATAAAGTATGCTCATACGTACCGTTTTTAGCCCGTCTAAAAAGGCGTCTAGCTGGTTGCGGTTGGCTAGTCCCGTGAGCTGGTCGTAGTGGGCTAGATGTTCGATGTTTTGCAGATACTCGTGCTCTTTCGTCACGTCGCGCGCGATGCCGACGGTACCGATGATCGTCTCGCCGTCAAATATCGGCGTTTTATACGTTTTTAGCTTGCTTAGTTTGCCGTCCGCGCGCATAACCTCCTCGTCAAAAAGGCAGGTCTTACGCGCGGCTACGACGTCGTCCTCGGTCTGGACGCAGACGTAGCCCGTTTGTTCGTATATCTCTTTTGGGATATTCCAGATATAGTAGTGATCTTTACTGCGAACGTCGTCTTTTTGCTTATCTACGACCTCGCAAAAGGCGTCGTTTACCTCTAGATGTAGTCCGCCCATATCCTTAAACCAGATCATATCGGGAGACGAGTTTATCATCGTTTGCAGCCATGTTTTTTGCAGCCACGCTTCTTTGCGCTCGGCGATTAAATTTAGCGCTTTTTCAAAGTAAAAGTCGTCTAAATTTGCGCTTTCAAGCCAAATTTCATCGGCGATTTGCTTTTGCTCGCCGGTTATCTTGCTTGTATCTCTCGCGTAAATCGCCAAAAAGCCGTTTTCGCCGATACGACTTTTTAGCTCGGGTAAATTTAGTCCGCAGTTCTCGCTTGCTATGATTAGGTATTGGTGTTCGTCGGGGATGGGCGAAGGGATGTCGCAAGTGCTTTTTAGGATTTCAAATTTATGTTCAAAGCGCGGTCTGGGCGGGATCTTACTGTATTGCTCAAGCTTATTTTTTATATCCTGGGTTAAACAAATATGCAGTTTGACGCTATACATAATCTCCCCTTTTTTATTTGCGAAAATTATACGACACTTTGGCTTTATTTGGGCTTTTGAGGTAAATTTAGCGCGGCATAATTTAAGGCGAGCAAGGCTTTAGCTAGGCCCGCTCGCAAAATTTAAAAGTCGGTTAGTTTTTGTACATAAGATTAGGTAACCAAAGCGAAATCTCCGGGATATACGTCACCAAAATAAGCCCGATAAATAGCGTCAAAGTCCACGGTAGGCACGAGACGATGACGTCTTTTAGATTCATGCCCGTTAGGCCGCTCGCGACGAATAAATTTAACCCGACCGGCGGCGTGATCATGCCGATTTCCATATTTACGATGAGCAGGATACCAAAGTGCACCGGATCCACGCCTAGCGCGGTTGCGATCGGTAGCAGTAGCGGCACCATGATCATAACGACCGATGAGGGCTCCATAAACTGTCCCATGATAAAAAGTAGGACGTTTACGATGATTAAAAAGCCGATCTTACCGATATTTGCGGCTAGGATGCTATCTGCTATCGTTTGCGGAATATTTTCGCTAGTTAGCAGATACGCAAACACGACCGCGTTTGCGATGATGAAAAATATCATAGCTGTCGTGATGGCAGACTCTAGGCAGATATCCCACAGGTCTTTAAATTTGATATCTTTATAAACAAATAGCGAAATAATCAGCGCATATATCGCGCTAGCCGCCGCAGCCTCGGTCGGTGTAAAAATGCCGCCGTAGATACCGCCGATAACGACTACTACGATTAGCAGCGCCCAAAATGCTCTAAAGAATTTTTTTATCCGCTCGCTCCAAGGCTCTGGTGTAGTAGCTTTAAAGCCGAGTCTTTTTGCTCCGATATAAGTCTGCGCTATCATCATACCACCCAGCATCAGTCCAGGCACCACGCCCGCCATAAATAGCTGCGCGATGCTGACCTCGGCCGTCACGCCGTAAACGATCATAACGACCGAAGGCGGGATGAGGATACCCAGAGAGCCTGCGGTTGTGATGCCGCCTACGGCGTATTCTTTCGGATAGCCTGCTTCTTTGATAGCGACAAACATGATGGAGCCTATCGCTACGACCGTAGCGGGCGAGCTGCCTGAAACCGCGGCAAATATAACGCACGCAAATATCGCGCTCATCGGTAGGCCGCCCGGTAGGTGTCCGACCATAGATTTAGCAAAATCTATAATGCGT
>CAUPYN010000031.1:0-14156 GCA_963515575.1 uncultured Campylobacter sp. | reverse complement strand
TTGATGCTTTGAGCTAGTACGTTTGCGTTAGCTTCGATCTCGCCTAGGCTCTTTTGAGTTCGTTCGGCTAGTTTGCGTACTTCGTCGGCAACTACGGCAAAGCCGCGTCCATGTTCGCCTGCTCTTGCTGCTTCTATGGCTGCGTTTAGAGCGAGTAAATTCGTCTGATCGGCTATATCGCGGATTATGACGATGATATTTTTGATCTCCTCGCTTTGGCGAGTTACGTCCTGCGCCTTTTGGCTAATAGCGCTCATAGAGCTAGACATCTCTTCGACTGCGGCGGCGCTTTCTTGTAGCGAACTAGCCTGCGAATTAGCGCCTTGCGTGACTTGCTGCATCGAACGAGCCAAAAACTCCGCCTTTTCTTCAAGCGTATGCGCCTGCTCTAAATTTGCCCTTAGCATCCCGGCTATCTCTTCGCCCAGAGCATTGATACCGGCAGCTACTTTGCCTTCATCGTCGAGTCTTTTAGTAAAGTCTTGCTTTTTAAAGCTCTCAAGTAAATTTAACACGTCGTCGCCGTTTGCCGCTATAGCGTTTTTGAGTGCGATTTGTAAGTCTTTAAACGTCTGTTTTAGCTGACTAAGCGCCGGATTTGAGGTATTTGCGTTTAGCTGAACCGCATAGTTGCCCTTACCGATTTGATTTACGAATGCGTTTGCCTCGGCGATGAATCCGTTTTGCTCCGCCAAATTCGCCTCTATTTGCTTGATATTCTCGTTTATCAGCGCGCACATCTGTCCGATCTCGTCGCTTCCGCCGCGATTTAGAAGCTGAGCTTTATCCGTTTTGTTATTTAAAAACTCGAAAAATCTAACCAACCCGTTTTTAGTCGAGTCGATGCCGGAGATTAAATTTTTGCCGATTAAGATAGATACAAACAGCATTAGCGCGATACAAACCGCGATAACCGATATGCTAACGATCATCTGAGTATTTGCGTCGCTTTTTATTTGCTTCGCGTCCTTTTGCATGCCTTCTAGCAGCTTTAGCTCAAGTTCTCTCATTGCGTCTATAGAGATGCTTATTTTTGAAAACCATTTAGGCGCATCGTAAGAGGCATCCTCGGTAGCTACGACATTTTTTATGATATTCATCGCATCGTTAAAGTCTGCCTTTTTTCTAGCGATATTATCAAATTCGTCGCTAAATTCTTTAGGATTGTATTCGTCGAAGTCTTGCATAAATTTGTTTATGACGCTATTTAGCGCAACTACCTTGTTATAATCCTCTTTACTTATGCTTTTTTTAGTAAAGACTCCGTTTAGCGTAGCGCGTAAGATACCAAAAGACTCCTTTATCTCGCCTACGATAATGATGCGCTTTAGATCGTCTACGAGGCTTGGCTCAAGCTTGTCGCTATAACCGTTTATCGAGATAACCTCTTTTCTTAAAATATTCGTTATACGGCCGATTGGATTATCGCTGCCTTTTTGATCGACCTCGGAGCGGATTTTAGCTAGCTCGGGAGCTATTTCGCTTTTTTCGGCTAGCTTTTCAAGCACTGCGTCTACATTTTTTCGTTGCGCCAGTAGCTTAGCGTTATCTCCGCCTGCTAGCACTCCCGAGCTAAATCCTCGCTCCTTTTGTAGCTCGTGAATAAAGCTGTTTTGATTCGTGATCGTATCCACGATTTGTTCGCTATACTCGGCTTTTGCGCGAGTTTTTGCGATACTGTTTAGCATATAGGCGCTCATTATGCCAAGCCCTAAAAGACCCACGATAGCTATCGTCATGATCTTAAATTTGATACCCAGATTGTTCATTTTTCCTCCTTTTTACGCTATCTTGCGCTTTTTTCTTGTACTAGCTTAATGAAGTATTTCGCGTTTTCTACCGAGACGTCGGGCAATATGCCGTGTCCGAGATTAAATATATGAGGCGCGCCCTTCATCGTCTGCAAAATTCGTTCCACACCCGTTTCAATCGCCTTTTTATCATAAAGGCGCGTAGGCTCCATATTACCCTGAAGGACGTATTTTGGGCTTAGTTTTTCTTTAGCAAGCTCGATCGGCGTACTCCAATCAACGCCCAAAACCTCGAAATTTCCGGAAATTTGATCCAAATATCCGCTAACTCCCTTTGGAAATATGATAAGCGGAATATCTGGGAACTCGGCCTTGACGCTATCTACGATACGCATGATATACCTCCAGCCAAACTCCATATATGCGCTATCTTCCAGCGCGGCTGCCCAGCTATCGAAAATTTGCACCGCATTTACTCCGGCTCTGATTTGACGCTTGACGTAGAGCGTAAGCGCGTCTGCGACCTTGGCTAAAATTCGGTGTAAAAACTCCGGATTCGTATAAAGCAGTTTTTTGCAAACGGCGTAAGTTTTCGTCCCGCCGCCCTCGATCATATAAGTAGCTATCGTCCATGGTGCTCCGCAAAATCCGATGAGCGCCTTGTCCGCGCTTAAATTTTGCCTCGTAAGCCCGATCGTATCATAAACGTAAGATAAATTTTCTACCGCCTTTTCTACGTCTAAAGCGTCCAAATCCTCGGCGGTTTTTATAGGATTTGAAAAAACGGGCCCCTCGCCCTTTTCAAAGCGCAGATCCATACCCATCTCAAGCGGCACGACTAGGATATCGCTAAAAAGTATCGCCGCATCTACGCCTAAAATTTCAACCGGCTGGATCGTGACTTCGCTTGCTTTTTTATAGTCTTTGCAAAGCGATAGAAAATCCCCCGCCGCAGAGCGAACTCGCATATACTCGGGCAGATACCGGCCCGCCTGGCGCATCATCCAAACGGGCGTATAAGGCGTGGGCTTTTTCAAACAAGCATCGATAAAAATCATATAAATCCTTTTTAAATTTTTATCTGATTATAGCCAAATTCTAGCCGCAAACTACTCCCATTTGCTCATATCAAGACTATTTTCGTTTTTAGCGACGAAAACCGCGCCTAGCATATCTCCGCCGACGTTTAGCGACGTACGCCCCATATCAAGGATCGCGTCTATTCCTAAAATCAGCGCATATGCTGCGGCTACGGCGCTTCCGCTCTCTACTTTTAGACCGACTGATTCAAGCACCATCAAAAGCATTATAGCGCCGGCACCCGGCACTCCCGCAGTTCCGACGGCGGCAAGGACGGCCGTTAAAATGATAGTTAGCTTTGCTCCCATGTCAAGCTGCACTCCGACGGCGTTTGCGATAAATATCGCGCATATGCCAAGATATATGATCGTGCCGTTCATATTTACGGTTGCTCCGACCGGTAGAGCAAAGCCGTAAATTTGCTTAGGTACCCCCATATCTTCATCCGCGGTTTTCATCGATATAGGCAGCGTTCCGCCCGAGCTTCTGGTAACAAATGCTGTTATCATCGGAGATTTTACCTTATTTAGAAATTTCAAAGGACTGATTTTTATAGCTAGGCAAGCCAAAGTAAAAATCAGCGCCACGTGAGCGATAAAGCCGATATAAGTACTAATCGTGACGCCTAGCAGCGGGCCGAAAGCCTTTACGCCTTGCTGAGAAAATACGATAAAAATCAGCGCGAAAACGCCGATAGGGGCATACTGCATTATCCAACCAACGACTTTAAACATTATGTGGTTTATCCCGTCAAATACGTCGTAGATGAGATGACCCAGTTTACTTAGCCTCTCGTCCTTGCTATCTTTTACAAACGAAAGTGCGACGCCGAAAAATAGGCTAAAGGTAATGATTTGTAAAATTTCGCCCTTTGCCATCGCTTCTATGGGGTTAGTCGGGAAAAGATTTACTAAAATTTGCGACATAGAAGGCGCATTAGCCGCTTTGGCCTGCGCAGAAGCAGTACCCGTGATACCAAGGCCGGCTCCGGGCTCTAAAAATATCCCCACGCCAAGGCCTATAAGTATCGCAAAAAACGAGGTCGCAAGGTAAAATAGCAGCACCTTCGCCCCTACCCTACCCAGATCAGACGGTGCGATCGAGCTACAGCCCACTATGAGCGAAGCGGTAACGATAGGCACGATGATCATCTTAAGCAGTCTTATAAATATATCTCCAAATGGCTTTAGTATCTCGATAGCGCCGGTTGCGTTTTGAAATATGGCGCCAAATACCGCTCCTAAAATCAGCCCGGCTAAAATTTTATAGAGCAAATTTATCTCAAAATACCTTCTGATTAAGCTTTTTGATTTGACGGTTTTTACGTCTGCTTCCACTTTGAAACTCCTTTGATTAAATTTACGAATTATATTTTAAAATATATAAATTTATTAGAAAACAAAGAAAAAGTTTGACGTAAATTTAAATTTCAGCGACGCTTTTTACGCCAAGCTCGTCTAGCAAATTTTGCAAATTTACGCCCGCTAAACTATCAAACATCGCTTGCTGCGCAGAGGCAAATTTAGGCGTCAAAAGCGCCTCTATCCTACCTCCTAGCGGACAAGGCGGCGGCGAGTTTTTGTGGATTTTAAAGATACCCTTTTCACCCTCGTTTACCGCCGAAAATATATCAAAAAGCGTGATTTGATCAGGCTTTTTGGCCAGACTCGCCCCACCCGTGCCCGCGCTTACGTTTATCAAATTTGCAGATTTTAAAAGCCTGATTATATTTCGCACGATGACGGGGTTCGTGCCGACGGTGCCTGCTAAAAACTCGCTCGTGTTTTTCTCGTCCTTAAAAAACTCGCAGCTAAGCAATATATGTATAGCGATGGAAAATTTTTGTCCTATTTGCATAATCAGCCTTGGTTTAAATTTAAAAACCGCACGTTGATTTCGTGCGGCGTTATTTTAGCTAAATTAAGCAAAATTTTAAACTCACGCTCTCTCGCCGACTGCGGTAAAGCGCTTTTGCACGAAATTTCTATTTTTTAGCTCGTCTATAACCGCAAGCGCGAGGTCTGCGTAGCTTATGTAGCTCTCGTTTTGCGAGTTTAAAATCATATTATCGCCGCCAAGCACGTATTTGCCCGTGCGAGCGCCCTGATCGTCGTATTCGCCGGCCGGGCTTACGTAAGTCCAAAGCACATCGGTTCTGCCTTTTAGCTCGAAAAACGACTCCGCCGTAGCCCTTGCCACGCCCATATACTCAGGCGGGAAGCCCGGCGTATCCATAGCCATAGTGCCTTTATCGTCCACGTATAGCGTACCTGCGCCACCGATGACGAGCAGCCTCGTTTTAGTACCGCTAAGCGCGTCTGCAAGGTGTTTTGCTACCTTTTTATGAAGCGGGAACGCTTCGGGCATCCATGCCGCAAATGCGCTGATAACGGCGTCAAAGCCGGCTAGGTCGGCCTTTGTTAGTTCAAAAACGTCTTTATAAACGACTTTTGCGTCGCCGTTTTTATACTCTTTGTTTCGCACGATAGCCGTTACGTCATGCCCTTGTTTTAGGGCCTCTTGCACCAAATTTGAACCTGATTTTCCGTTTGCTCCGATGATTGCTATTTTCATTGTTTTTCCTTCAAATTTGATTTGTTTTTATTGCCGCGTAAATTTATAGCCAGCTAGGCTTTACGTCCTCGTTTATCACGCCATCATTCATCGTATACTGCTCTAGGCTGCCGCGTTTGGTCTGGATACAGATAAACTTCATCCCCTGCGCACCCGCCTTGAAGCATCTCTTGCCGTCAGGATCGATGCGGATCGCGTCGCCCTCGCCCACCGCCTTCTCCTCGCCGTCGATGAATAGCGCGCCGCCGCCTTTTAGCACCAAATAAAGCTCCTCGTTTTGCTTGTGCGAATGCACGAACGGCACGCTCGCGTTTGCAGGAAGCTCGTTGATAGAAAGCTCGCAGCCGCTTAAATTTAGAGCGTCTTTCAGCTCAACTCTGGGTTCGCTTTTCGTTGAAACGATCTTGTAGTTTGACATCTTTTTCTCCTTAGAAATTTTTTGTTGTAATGCTATAACTTACAACCGATGAGCGAAGTATAGTCAAATTTTGTTGTAATGTCAAGAGTTACAGCAAAAAATTCCGCAAAATTTGACGCAAATTTTAAAATCAGCTAAAATCCGCGCGATTCTAAACAAAGGAATTTTATGCAAAATAGCGCATTTAAGGCGTTTGCAATCGCGCTTGACGACGCGCCGAGACTGATAGAGGAGTTTAGCAAACTAAAAGACATCGGCAAGCGCGTAGATGCCGGACTAGAAGGCGATATAGATAAAATTTAAGCGCTTTTTTAAGGTATAATTTAACTAAAATTTGCCCAAAAGCGAGGTCAAAATGCACGAAAAGCACGCCCATCACGAGCATTCGCACACGTCAAATAAAATTGTTTTGAGAAATTCCTTCCTTATGATATCCGCTTTTATGCTGATCGAGGTTGCGGGTGGTTTCGCGACGAACTCGCTCGCCCTGCTCTCCGACGCCGGACATATGCTATCAGACGCCGCGGCGCTCGGGCTTTCGCTGTTTGCGTTTAAATTCGGCGAACGCAAAGGCAATCTGCAAAAGACCTTCGGCTACAGGCGGATCGAAATTTTAGCCGCGACGATAAACGCGCTCGCCCTCGTCGCGATCGCCGTTTTGATCGTCATCGAGGCGGCCAGGCGTCTGCAAAACCCGCCAGAAGTAGCCACCGCGGGCATGCTCGCCATCAGCACGCTGGGTCTTGCCGTAAACATCATCGTGGCGCTTTACATGCTGCGCGGCGGCGACGTGAGAGAAAACGTCAATATGCGCGGAGCCTACCTGCACGTGCTGGGCGACGCTGCAGGCTCGGTGGGCGCGATCGCGGCGGCGTTAGCGATGATGTGCTTTGGCTGGGGCTGGGCGGACGCGGCAGCTAGCCTGCTCGTGGCCGCGCTCATCGTAAAAAGCGGCTGGGGCGTGCTAAAAGAGAGCCTAAACATCCTGATGGAGGGCTCGCCAAATGGCGTGAGCCTGGACGGGCTCGTCACGCGGATCAGGGGCGTGGACGGCGTGCTCTCGGTGCACGACCTGCACGTCTGGAGCATAACAAGCGGCGCAAACGCGCTCACGGCGCACATCGTAGTTAGCGGCGAGCTGAGCGTACGCGAGGCGGAGCGGATCATGGCCGAAATATCGCACGAAATGGAGCATCTGGGCATCACGCACACGACGCTACAGCTTGAGAGCAGCGATAACGAATGCGCTGACGAGCTAATCTGCGAAGTAAGATCAAATGGCGCGGGCGGGCATTTGGGGCATAGTCATTAAATTTGGGCGAAAATTTAGCGGGCAAATAAATCAAAATTTATGCGCTATGAAAAATCTGAAAGAGCTAAAAAAGGTGGTAGTTTAGATATGAAAAAAGATGTATTAATCGTGATTTTAGGCCTTCTTTACGCCTTTGCGGGCGGTAGCTATATGATTTCTCTTATCGCGTTAAATTTCGCGGTAGCCTTGGTTTGCGCCGCTTTTTCTTTTATGAAAAAAGATTATATATTTTTGCTACTGCTAGCGCTAAATTTGGCTTTGTATTTCAACGCTATCGACACTCCTTTTAAAAAGCCTGAGCTTTGGACGTATCATATACCCGCACTCGCAAACGCGACATACGGCCTAAGCGCTCTAGTTTACGCCTCGGGGTTCGTAGCTTTTGCTCCGCTGGCGGCGTATGTTTATTTTTTGTATTCGCTTTGCGTCGTTATCTGCGCCGTGCGCGAAAAACTTCAAAATTTACGTTAAATTTTACGAACCGAATACGCGTCAAATTTACTCCAAATCTCCCGCCTCAAGCCGCCACCCGTTTAACGAAAGCTAAATTTACTCTACTTTAACGAAAATTTTTATACAATCGCCCAAAATTTAACTAGGGATTTCATGAAAAACATCAGAAATTTTAGCATCATCGCTCATATCGACCACGGCAAAAGTACGCTCGCAGACCGCCTCATCCAGGAGTGCGGCGCCGTCAGCGACCGCGAGATGAGCTCGCAGATCATGGACACGATGGACATCGAAAAAGAGCGCGGCATCACGATCAAGGCTCAGTCTGTGCGCCTAAACTACGCGCTTGGCGGCGAAAATTTCGTCCTAAATTTGATCGACACTCCGGGCCACGTGGACTTTAGCTACGAGGTGAGCCGCTCTCTAGCTAGCTGCGAGGGTGCGCTGCTCGTCGTGGACGCTTCTCAGGGCGTAGAAGCGCAGACCATCGCAAACGTCTACATAGCACTTGAAAACAACCTCGAAATCATCCCCGTCATAAATAAAATCGACCTTCCGGCCGCCGATCCAGCCCGCGTAAAAAACGAGATCGAGCACGTTATAGGGCTTGACTGTAGCGGAGCGATCGAGGTCAGCGCTAAAAGCGGCATCGGAATCAAAGAGCTGCTAGAAGCCATCATCACGCGCATCCCTGCTCCCGGCGGCGAGGCGGAAAAACCGCTAAAAACGCTCATCTACGACAGCTGGTTTGACAACTACCTAGGCGCGCTGGCGCTCGTGCGCGTATATGACGGCGAGCTAAAGAAAAACGACGAAATCCTAGTCATGGGCACGGGCAAAAAACACATCGTGCTAGACCTCATGTATCCAAACCCCATCGCGCCGATAAAAACAGCAAATTTGAGCGCGGGCGAGGTCGGCATCGTAGTGCTGGGGCTAAAAAATGTGAGCGACGTGCAGGTAGGCGACACGATCACGCTAGCTAAAAATCCCGTAAAAGAGCCCGTCGGAGGCTTTGAGCGGGCTAAGCCGTTCGTATTTGCGGGGCTTTACCCGATCGAAACGGATAAATTTGAGGACCTACGCGACGCTCTGGATAAGCTAAAGCTAAACGACAGCTCCATTAGCTACGAACCAGAGACCTCGGTCGCGCTTGGTTTTGGCTTTCGCGTCGGATTTTTGGGACTACTGCACATGGAGGTTATCAAGGAGCGTTTGGAGCGCGAATTTGACCTCGATCTCATCGCCACGGCTCCGACCGTAACCTACGAAGTCGTGCAAACAGACGGTCAAATTTTGCGTATCCAAAACCCTAGCCAGCTCCCGCCGGTCAATAAAATCGAGCACGTCAAAGAGCCCTACGTCAAGTCCACGATCATCACTCCGAGCGAGTTTTTGGGCAACATCATCACGCTGCTAAACAACCGCCGCGCCGTGCAGACCAAGATGGACTACATCACGCCCGAGCGCGTGCTGCTTGAGTACGACATCCCGATGAACGAGATCGTGATGGACTTTTACGACAAGCTAAAATCGAGCACCAAAGGCTACGCGAGCTTTGACTACGAGCCTAGCGACTACCGCGTGGGCGATCTAGTAAAGCTTGATATCAAGGTCGCGGGCGAGACCGTGGACGCGCTCTCTATCATCGTGCCAGAAAGTAAAGCCCAGTCCAAAGGACGCGACTTCGTCAAAGCGATGAAAGAGATCGTGCCGCGCCAGCTCTTTGAAGTCGCGATACAAGCCAGCATCGGCAACAAAATCATCGCTCGCGAAACTGTAAAATCGATGGGCAAAAACGTAACCGCCAAGTGCTACGGCGGCGATATCACGCGTAAGCGCAAGCTACTTGAGAAGCAAAAAGAGGGTAAAAAGCGCATGAAAGCTATCGGCAAGGTAAATTTGCCGCAAGAGGCGTTTTTAAGCGTTTTGAAAATAGACTAGCGGCGTTTTGCGAGCGTTTTTACTGCGCTCGCAGCTGCTTTTTATTGTCTCACGGTCAAATTTGCAAATTTGACTCGCCCAGACCCGCGCCGCGAAAATGCCAAATTTGACGCTATCTCCGCTTTTAAAATTTAAAAAATCAAATTTAATAAAATTTACACAAATTTCCAATTTCCTCCAAATTTTACGCAAATTTGGAAATTCATCTCAAATTTGGATAGAATTTTGCTTGCGTGATGTAAAATTTACGAAAGGATTTTTATGAAAAATTTTATACTTTTATTTGCAGCGTTCCTTTTTACGGGATGCTTCGGGCTGTTCGAGAGCTCGCCGGAGGTCGCTCAAACCGAGGGCGGCAACACCAAAGGCTACAAAGAGGTGATGCGCATCAAAGCAGACTGCTCCTCGTGCGCTAGCGGCGGTCAGGACATCAAGATAAACGGCACGGACTACACCAGCGACGTCGCGATAAAATGCTGCATCGCTCAAAGCAGGATCGACACGAACGCGGCCATCAAAAAAGTCTATATCCACAAAATAGCCGACGAAAGAGCTGCTGATAGCGGCATAAAATTTATCTCCAAAAACGGCGCGAAAATGCTCTATCCAAAAGAGCGCCTTGAGAGGCTTTTTCATCTTTTCTTACAAGACGAGTTGCTAAACCGCGGTATCATGGTCGTGGATAGCCAGACCTCGCCTTACACCTACCGCGTGGATTTTGCATTTACCGACTATGCAGCCTCGTATAGCGAGCCGTCGCAGTATCTAAGCGCGGCGATGAAAGGCAAGCTAGGCGTCAAAAACATAAACAAGACCCGCGTGCTAAACATCTCCACCAGACAAGACGTGCGCAAGCTGGAGGCCGAGGATACGCAGGACTTTAACCTCTACGTCTACCTTCTGGTTAAACAAGCCGCCAACAAAGCCGCCGAAGAGATATCAAAACTATAAAGGAAAAGTATGAAAAAACTAGCTTTTTACGCCATTGCCGCCGCGCTTTTTGCTGCGGTTATGAGCGGATGTTCGCAGCGCAGCTCGGTGTTAAATTTGACCCCGTATCAATCAACATCAAACCAGATGGGCTACCAAAAAAATATCCGTATAAATAGCATCGAGGACGCTCGCGCAAACAAAAGCATCGTCGCCACGATCACGGGCAGTAATGGCAACGTCAAGGAGTACGTCACGCTACAAAACAGCATCGAGGGCTGGCTGCAAGACGGCCTTAGCACCGAGCTAAAGCGCCTAGGAGCAAATTTAAGCGACTTTGGCGATATCGTCGTGGACGTGAGGATCGTCGAGCTTAAAGCAAATCTAAGCGGCTACTCCACCGACAACCTAAAAGGCTCGGCAAAGCTCACGATAACGGTGCACAGAGGCGATCAGACCATCACCAAAAACGTCTCGCAAGAGCAGACCAAATTTGCCCCGATTCACACGAGCGGCGCGTTTAAGAGCTTTTTTGACGAGCTACTCCAAGATATCGTAAAACGCGCGGCGATCCAGATACTAAAAAGCTGATGAGATGCGCTAACTGCGGGCATTTGAGCTTTGGCGTGATCTGTAAAATTTGCAAAGATCACCTGCTCTCCTCGCCCGCAAGGACGCGCGTTTTGGACGGTGATTTTAAAATTTACAGCTTTTTTGACTACTCCGAAGTTAAAAATTTACTCCATTCAAAGCACCTATTTCACGGCTCTTTCATTTATGGCGCGCTTGCAAATTTGAGTTTTAAAGTTTTTGCTCGCAAGTTTAGCTTTGGCTCGCCCGTGAGTGCTGTGCCGATCGACGACAAAACGACTAGCGGCTACTCGCATACGGCGATCCTAGCTCGCGCGTTAAAAAGTGCGGAAATCCGTCCGCTTTACGCCTGTTTGCACGCTGGCTCAAACGTCAGCTATCACGGCAAGGATCTAGCCTTTCGCCTAAAAAATCCGAGAAATTTTAAGCTTTTAAAAACGCCTAAATTTCCGGTTATCTTGATAGACGATATCGTGACGACGGGCACTACGATAGACGAAGCCAGACGGACGCTAGAAAAATCAGGTTGCGAGGTGCTTTTCGCACTCACGCTTGCCGATGCAAAGTATTAAAATTTGACTCAATCAAGGCAAAATGCGGACTCAAATTTAGCATTTTAAAACTAGCGCAATGAAACCCCAAATTTCGGCTAAATTTAACCCGATCAAGCCAAGAAAAAGCGTATCTATTTAGCAAGTTTTTATCAAATTTAAGCTAGAATCAGGCAGTAAATTTTAAGGATAAAAATGGAAGAAAATCTACTCAATCAAAATCAAGACATCCAAGCCGTCGATATCGAAGAGTCGATAAAAACAAGCTACCTCGACTACTCGATGAGCGTCATCGTCGGTCGCGCCCTACCCGATGCTAGAGACGGCCTAAAGCCCGTTCACAGACGTATCCTATACGCTATGAACAACCTCGGAGTCGGCAGTCGCAGCCCGTACATGAAATCCGCGCGTATCGTGGGCGACGTCATCGGTAAGTACCACCCGCACGGCGACACGGCCGTTTACGACGCGCTCGTGCGTATGGCGCAGAAATTTTCCATGCGCTATCCGGCGGTCGACGGCCAAGGAAACTTCGGCTCCATCGACGGCGACGGCGCAGCGGCGATGCGTTATACCGAAGCTAGGATGACTAATCTCACCGAAGAAATCTTACGCGATATCGAAAAAGACACGGTTGATTTTATCCCAAACTACGACGACAGAGAGACCGAGCCAGACGTCCTGCCTAGCCGCGTGCCAAACCTCCTTCTAAACGGCTCTAGCGGTATCGCCGTCGGTATGGCGACGAATATCCCGCCGCACAGCCTCGACGAGCTAATAGACGGGCTTTTACTCGTACTTGAAAATAAAAACGCGACGCTAGAAGAGGTGATGCAGTACATAAAAGGGCCTGATTTCCCGACTGGCGGGATAATATTTGGCAAAAAAGGTATCATCGAGGCCTACCGCACGGGACGCGGCCGCGTCAAACTACGCGCCAAAACACACATCGAAAAAAAGCCGAACAAAGACGTCATCGTTGTAGACGAGCTGCCGTATCAGACGAACAAAGCCCGCCTCATCGAACAGATCGCCGAGCTGGTTAAAGAAAAACAGATCGAAGGTATCAGCGAAGTGCGCGACGAGTCTGACAAGGATGGCATCCGCGTCGTCATCGAGCTAAAACGCGACGCGATGAGCGACATCGTGCTAAATAATCTCTTTAAATCCACGACGATGGAGAGCACCTTTGGCGTCATAATGCTTGCGATAAACAACAAAGAGCCGAAGGTGTTTAACCTAATCGAGCTTTTGAAGCTATTTTTAAATCACAGAAAAACCGTCATCATCCGCCGCACGATATTTGACCTGGAAAAAGCTCGCGCTAGAGCGCATATTTTAGAGGGCTTAAAGATCGCGCTAGATAATATCGACGAGGTAATCGAACTCATCAAAAATAGCGCCGACACGCCAAGCGCTCGCGAGGGATTGGTGGCAAAATTTGGCCTTAGCGAGCTACAAGCAAACGCGATCCTTGATATGAGGCTAAGCAAGCTAACGGGTCTTGAGCGCGAAAAACTAGAGGCCGAGCTAGCCGAACTAATGGCTGAAATCGCGCGCCTTGATGAAATTTTAAAGAGCGAAACATTGCTAGAAAAACTAATCAAAGACGAGCTACTTGAGATAAAAAATAAATTTAAAGTGCCGCGTATCACCGAGATCGTGGATGACTACGACGACATCGACATCGAGGACCTCATCCCTAACGAAAATATGGTCGTAACCATCACGCACCGAGGCTACATCAAGCGCGTGCCGAGCAAGCAGTACGAGAAGCAAAAACGCGGCGGCAAGGGCAAAGTCGCGGTAACTACGTACGACGACGACTTCATCGAGAGCTTCTTTACGAGCAACACTCACGATACGCTGATGTTCGTGACTGATCGCGGACAGCTCTACTGGCTCAAAGTCTATAAGATCCCTGAAGGAAGCCGCACGGCAAAAGGCAAAGCGGTAGTAAATCTCATCCAGCTACAGCCTGACGAAAAGATCAAGGCGATCATTCCGACGACTGATTTTGCCCAGAGTAAATCGCTCGCGTTTTTCACTAAAAACGGCATCGTAAAACGCACGAATTTGAGCGAATTTAAAAACATCCGCTCTATCGGCGTGCGCGCCATCAACCTAGACGAGAACGACGAGCTAGTAACCGCTCTAATCGTAGAAGGCGAGGAAGAGCCGATAAGTCTAATCGACGAGCTTGGCGTAGAGACCGAGATAAACGAGATAGAGGCGATAGAAGCTCAGATCGACGAAGAAAATAGCGAGGAAAACGACGAGAACGCGGCCGAAGGAAGCGACGATAGCGAAAAGATGCTATTTATCGTAACCAAAAAGGGAATGTGCCTCAAATTTAAACTGAGCAAAGTCCGCCAAATGGGCAGAACGGCTCGCGGCGTGACGGGTATTAAATTTAAAGAAGCAGGCGACGAGGTCGTAGGCGCGGCCGTCATCGAAAGCAACGAACAAGAAGTGCTAAGCATATCTCAAAAAGGTATCGGCAAACGCACCACTGCAGACGAATACCGCCTAACAAACCGCGGCGGCAAGGG
>CAUPYN010000030.1:0-14252 GCA_963515575.1 uncultured Campylobacter sp. | reverse complement strand
TGTTTTGCGTCAAAGACCTTATATGGCGCAAAGTAAAATAGCGTCTCGTAGCGTTTGGTTTTGTCAAAAAATAGTTCATTTCTAAAGTGCGCCTGGGCTAAATTTACGTCGAAAAGCTCGGGTTTTAGTATCGTTTTGATCGGGAAATTTGCATTTAAAAATAACGGATCTTCGTGAAAAATAGATTTTATTTCATTGGTCGCAGCTTCAAAATTACCGTCTTTTAGGTTGATGATGGCTATCATCGAGTTTATTTTATTTGAGTCGTCGCCTTTGTTGAGTGCTAAATTTAGCCTATTTCTGGCCTTTTCATATTGCCCGAGTCTTGCGTAGAGCATACCCAGAGCTAGATCTGCGTCAAATTCTTTTTGGGCTTCGAGCTTTTTTATCGCTTCGGCGTCGTCGCCGATAAAGCTTAAAATTTTAGCCGCGAGGTAGTCGTAGCGGTCTTTGTAGTAGCCGTTTTCGGCGTGCGATAGGGCTGCCAGAGCTTCGACGTATTGGCCTTTGTAGTAGTTTATGAGCGCGTAGTAGTAGTTGTATAGAGGAGAGTCTGCTTCTTTATATAAAAACGAGCTTGCGAGATTTATGTAGTAGTTAAAATTTTGCTCGTTTTTTAGCTCCAGTGAGCTAACTGCGGCGTTTATGGCGCTAACGGCAACGTTTTCGTTATTGTCGATAGCTTTTTTAAAGCTTTTTAGTGCGTCTTCAAATTTGCCCTGCCTCATCTGCGAGACGCCAAGATTGTAGTTTGAGAGGCTTTGGTTGTAGATGGCGATGTTTTCGTAGATTTTTAGCGCCTCAAATTTATTGCCCTTTTCATAGAGCAAATTTGCCTTAGCGATCATGTCATCGATCTTTGAGCTACCGAATTTTTGCGACTCGTAGTGCTCCTCGATGTCTTTTACGATCTGTTTTTCGTCTATCGGCGGCTTTTTTTCGCCTTTAAAAACGAAAAACAAAACTACGGCTAGGACGATGACGAGC
This sequence comes from uncultured Campylobacter sp., assembly GCA_963515575.1. GTDB lineage: Bacteria > Campylobacterota > Campylobacteria > Campylobacterales > Campylobacteraceae > Campylobacter_A. The sequence continues at coordinate 13,265 of CAUPYN010000030.1, read as the reverse complement.
GCGCCCGTCGCTCCGCCGATGATAAAAAGCTTTTTCTTGCTTTTTTTAGTCTCTTCTTGTGCCTCTTGCGGCGCCTCTTCTTGGACGACGGGTTCTAGCTCGTCAAGCGAAACTAAGCCGTCTTCTTGGCTATTATCCGGTTTGTCTAAGGAGCTTGTCTCGGGACTTTGCTCTTCGTCTATATCTTCAAGGATTACTACGTTTTCGTCGTCGTTTTGCGCCACTACATATACCTTTTAAGAACTTCGGGGATCTCGATGCTACCGTCTGCTTTTTGGTAGTTTTCCATTATCGCTATTAGCGTCCTACCGACTGCGAGAGACGAGCCGTTTAGGGTGTTTACCAGAGCGTTTTTCTTGCCGTCTTTGTAGCGGATTTTAGCTCTGCGCGCTTGGAAATCGCGGGTATTTGAGACCGAGCTTATCTCGCGGTATTTGTTTTGCCCCGGTAGCCAGACTTCGAGGTCTATCGTCTTTGCCGCGCTAAAGCCAAGATCCCCGCTGCAAAGCAGCATGTGGCGGTGCGGCAGCCCAAGGCTAGTTAGTAAGTCGCTGGCGCACGCTACCATCTCGTCAAGCATCGCCGCGCTTTGCTCTGGAGTCGTGATAGCTACGAGTTCTACTTTTTCAAACTGATGCTGACGTATCATGCCGCGCGTATCGCGTCCGGCGGAGCCTGCTTCTTTGCGGAAGCACGCCGAGTAGCAAGTCATCTTTATTGGCAGGTTCTCTACGGCCAAAATTTCGTCGTTATAAAGATTCGTCACCGGCACTTCGCTAGTGGGTATCAGATACAAATCCTCGTCACGCACTTTATAGAGATCTTCTTCAAATTTAGGCAGTTGTCCGGTACCGTAGAGCGTATTTGAACTAACCAAAAACGGCACATTAACCAGCTCAAAGCCACGCGCGTTGTTAAAGTCGATCATGTAGTTTACGAGAGCTCTTGATAGGCGCGCACCCATGCCCTTTAACACGCAAAAGCGCGAGCCAGAGAGCTTAACTCCGCGCTCAAAATCAAGCCAGCCTAAGTTCTCGCCAAGCTCCCAGTGTTCTTTCGGTGTAAAGTCAAATTTTGTCGGCTCAAGCACGGTTTTTACGCAGACGTTATCGTCCTCGTCCTTGCCAAACGGCACGTCGTCGTCGGTGATATTTGGCACGCAGCTTGCGATATTTTCCAGTTTTTCCTCGTATGCGCGCACGATATCGGCGGCATCGTTCATCGCCGTTTTGTTTAAATTTAGCTCGTTTTTTAGCTCATCGGTGTTCTCGCCGTTTCTGGCCTTTATGCCCAGCTCCTTGCTCTTAGCGTTTTGGATCGCTTGGAAATTTTCTAGCGCTTGACGCTTGGCTTTTAGCTCGTTAAACGTCGTCAAAAGCTCGTTTAAAGCCTCGGGCTTTACGTTTTTTCCTTGTAATTTCTTTACGAACTCGTCGTAGCGCGTGTCTAGTAATTTTAGATTTATCATTTTTATCCTTTACACCATAAACATAACTTTAGCAAATATCACGATGATCGCCGCCGCCGCAAACGCAAACGGGTGAATATTGCCTAGAGGGCTAGGGCGTTTTAGTATAAATTTACACGTGAGATTGGTTGCTACCGCTGCAAATATTAGTAGCGCCAAAATAACCTTTATCATAAAGACGATTTGTAAATTCGATTCAAAATATCCGCCGGCTTTCGAGCCGACCCAGCTACTCATCATCATGCCGCCCGTTAGTACTAAAAGCAACACGCAAAGCGGCATGATTTTTATCGCGACGCTTGAGATAGCCTGCTGCGCTTTTTGCGCTATTTCCGCGGGCAGTTTGGCCTTGGCTCTTGAAAAAATAATCACGTCGAAAAATAAAAATCCGACGAAAATGATAGCGCAGATTAGGTGAATAAGCTGCGCGTAAGGGTAGATTGCTTGCATTTTTTTCCTTTAAAATTTATTTGTATATGCCTGTCGCGGCGCGTATTTTTTCCATTATCGGCGCTGCGACGGCTCGCGCTTTTTTCGCGCCTTCGTTTAAAATTTCATCCACTTCGCCTGCGTGATTTAGATAATAATCAAATTTGCCTCTCGCGTCCGCAAAATAGTCCCAAACCAGCTCGTTTAGATACATCTTAAAGTGTCCGTGTCCTTCGCCGCCTCGCTCATATCTAGCCTGCAAGTCGCACTGTCCGTCCTCGTCTAAGAATAATTTTGCGATATTATAGACGTTGCAGTCTTGCCACTGCTTAGGTGCTTCAAGTGGCTCGGAGGTCGTCACGATGCTTGAAATTTGCTTTTTTAGCTCTTTGGCACCGGCGAAAATATCTATCGTGTTGCCGTAGCTTTTGCTCATTTTCGCGCCGTCGGTGCCTGGCACGGTAGCTACGTTTTCATCGACTTTGTACTCTGGCAGGACGAAGATATCGCCGTGCTCGTTGTTAAATTTGATCGCGATGTCGCGCGCGATCTCGACGTGCTGGATTTGATCCTTGCCCACGGGTACGACCTGTGCGCCGTATAGCAGGATATCGGCCGCCATCAAAACCGGGTAACTAAAAAGCCCGTGATGTGAGGTGAGGCCCTTTGCGACCTTGTCCTTGTAGCTGTGTGCGCGCTCAAGCAGGCCCATCGGGGTGTATTGGCTCAGTATCCAGTAGAGCTCTAAAACCTCTTTTACGTCGCTTTGTACCCAAAATATGCTCTTTTGAGGATCGATGCCCAGCGACAAATACGCGCTCGCCGCCTCATATGTATTTTGTTTTAGCTTCCCTGCGTCGGCGACCGAGGTCATCGCGTGGTAGTTTGCGATAAACATAAACATCTCGCTTTGCCCCTGCGCCTCAACCATTTGTTTGATCGAGGCGAAATAGTTGCCTAGGTGTAGTTTGCCGCTTGGTTGCAAACCTGTTAGTACTCTCAAATTTTATCCTTTTTGCGGCTTATCTTTTTCCGCTTTACTTTGTTAGATTTTGCTTCGCTTCACTGCGACGCACGACAAGTGCGCCTCATTCGCAAAGCAAAATCTGCCGCGTCTAGCGAAAAAATATCGCGCCTTATTTTTTGTTTTTATAAAATTTGCACGGCTATTTTACAATCTGCAAATTTAAAAATTTTTTATCTGTCTTTTTTGCTCTAAATTTTGCAATCCATCAAATTTAAACTCAAATTTTTAACTCACTTAAAATTTGACGTTTACCGCTCAAATTTCAGCGATACGAACCGCGCCGAATTTTCACGCCGATACGGCCAAACGCTTTCGCATTAAATTTAAACCGCTCAAATTTAAAAAAGAAATTTAAAGCCGCAAATTTTAAAATTTACGCTCAAATTTCAACCAAATTTTACTTAATACTTTTTTATTTTTTCTAAAATCTCTTTCGCGACTTGCTCTAGCCCTTTGCCTTCGACGTCGATTACGAGATCGGCGACGTTTTTATACATCTTTTTTCTCTCGTTAAAAAGCTTTTTAGCCGCGTTTAAATCGCGCAAAAGCGGGCGCTTGGCGTAGTGCATCTGCGCTTCGCCGCTCTCGTCGATTCGCTTTAAAATCGCCTCAAAACTTGATTTTAGATAAATGATTTTTCCGATTTTTTTAAGGCCTTTAACCTTTGCAAAGCCGCCGCCCGCCGCGATCACCGATGATCTTACGTTTTTAGCTAGCTTTTTAGCGAGTTTTGCCTCGCATTTTCTAAAATACCCCTCGCCTTTTTTCTCGAAAATTTCTTTAACTTTTAAATTTTGCTCGCTTTCGATCAGCTCGTCGGTGTCTAAAAACAGCTTGCCCGTTTTTTTTGCGATGTGCCTTGCCACCGTGCCTTTGCCAACGCCCATAAAGCCGATAAAAACTAAATTTTTACTCACTTTTTCCCTCGTTTTCTTCGTCCGAGCCGCTGCGATTTTTTGGGATCAGCACGATTGGGGTGCCAGATAGCTCGAATTTCTCGCGCAGTTTGTTCGTTAGGTAGCGTTTGTAGCTAAAGTGCAGGGCGCGCGGGCGGTTCATCACGAGTGCGATTTTTGGCGGCGCGAAACCAAACTGCACCGCGTAGTAAATTTTCACGCTCTTGCCCTTTTCACGCGGTATAGGATGTGCTTTTACCGCCTCTTCGATAGCTTCGTTTAGCCTTGCGGTTTGGATTTTTTGCGTGTAGTTTTTATAAACTTCTAAAATCAGCGGATAAATTTTATGCACCCTTTTGCCGCCCAGAGCCGATACGCTGATGATTGGCGCGTAGGCGAGAAATTTAAATTTATCCCTGATCTCGCGGCTAAATTTATCAAAATCTTCCTCGCTTTTGTCCCATTTGTTTAGCACGATGATGACGCCCAGCTCAAATTTAGCCGCAAGGCCTGCTATGCGCTCGTCAAGCTCGGTTAGCGGTTCGGAGCTATCAAGTACTAATAGCGCGATGTCGGCGAGCTCTAGCGCAGACTCAGTGCGGTTTAGCGCGTATCTTTCGATGCCTTCTATCTTGCCGCGTTTTCTGATACCCGCCGTATCGACGAACTCAAAAATCCTATCCTCATAGACGAAAGTTTCGTTTACGGGGTCTATCGTCGTGCCGGCTATGTCGCTCACGACCGCGCGGGACTCTTTTACGAGCGCGTTTAGTAGCGAGCTTTTGCCGACGTTTACGCGTCCGATGATGCCTACTTGGATATTTTTGCGCTCGTAGTCCTCGCGAGCAGATAGCTCTTTAACCACCTCGCCGTCGTCGCCGAAATTTTCTAAAAACTCGTCCAGATCCTCGCCGACATCTGGGCAGATCTCGTCTTTTAGCTGCTTATAGATCCAGTCCGCTAGCTCGTCGATGCCGGCGTTATGGCTGACTGAGATAGCAAAGCTCGTTTTTGCGCCGAAATTTGCAAACTCATAGCTTCGTAGCTCGTCTTTTTTGCTATCTACTTTGTTGATTACGAGCGTGGTCGGCAAATTTAGCTTTAAAAGCGCGTAGTATAGGGCCTTGTCCTCGTCGCTAGGCATCATTTTGCCGTCGACCATAAAGATGATCGCGTCCGAGCTTCTAGCTTCGGCTAGGGTTTTTGCCTTGACGTTTTTAAAGAGCTCGCTACTGTCGTCAAGGCCGCCGCTGTCGATCAAAACGCAGCTTCTATCGTAAATTTCTATGATTGTTTTGTTCGTATCTCGCGTCGTACCGCTAACGTCGCTGGTGATAGCTATACGTCTGCCGGCTAGGCGGTTAAAGAGCGAGCTTTTGCCGACGTTTGGCTTGCCGACTAAAATTATCTTTTGCAAAATTTTCCCTTAAAAATCCCGTTAAATTTGCGGCCGACTTCGCCGCTTAAAATCCCGATTATACAAATTTTTTGCTTACATTGTTTATAAATTTAAGCCGTTTTGCACTACAATAAAAGCCGATTTTTTAAAAAAGAGAAGTTAAATTTATGATTCATAGATTTTTGATGCGCCATTTAGGCGTTTATTATATGCTGGTAGCTTGCCTGTTTTTCTCGGTTACCGGAGCGTTTGCAAAGGCTTTAGGCGCGTATCTGCCTTCAATCGAGATCGTATTTTTTAGAAATTTTATAGGCCTGCTCATCATCTGCTACGCCATCTACAAAAAACCGCTTCATCAAAAAGGCGGACATCCATGGCTGCTCGTATTTCGCGGCGTAGTCGGTACGCTTGCGCTATTTGCGTTTTTTTATAATATCGCTCATATAAATTTAGGCGCGGCGTTTACTTTTTCAAAAACCAGTCCGATATTTACGGCGGTTTTGGCTACGATATTTTTCGGCGAAAAACTCGGCTCTCGCGGCTGGTTTGCGGTTTTTTTAGGCTTTGGCGGCATACTTTTTATAGTGCAGCCGAGTTTAGGCATCAGCAAAACCGATCTACTGGGCATCTGGAGTGGTCTTGGAGCGGCTATGGCGTATACGAGCGTAAAGGAGCTAAAAAAGAGTTACGACACGCGCACGATCGTGCTTTCCTTTATGTTTTTCGGCTCGGTTTTGCCGCTTATTTTTATGGGCGCGGCGGAGTTTGTTAGCTTTGCGGACTTTGATTTTTTGTTTTCTAAATTCGTCGCGCCAAGCGGCATAGAGTGGGTGTTTATCTTGCTGATGGGCGTTGCGGGACTTTATTTTCAGGTGTTTATGACGAAGGCCTACGCGGCTGGTAAAAAAGCGGGCGTCATAGCTACGGTCGGTTACGCCGACGTTATTTTCACTATCGCCATCGGTACTGCTATGGGCGATGCGTTGCCTAACGCGGCAGCGTTTTTCGGGATATTTTTGGTTATTTTTAGCGGGATAATAGTAGTCAAAGAAAGATAAATTTAGCCCGCAAAGCGTCTTAGTAGCGCATGAAATTTAAAGCCAAAATAAACAAAATCTCTTACCGCGTAGTTTTGGCGCAGGCATAAAAGGCGGATTTGATTAGCAAAACGGCGCGCGCTTAGCAAGCTTAAAGCTTGCTAAATTTAATCAAACAATGCCGCCTGCGCGCCGCAAGCTTGCTAAAAGCTATAAACTAGGCCCGCGCTTATTTGCATCATCGCAGGGTATCTAGGCTGCGCTTTAAACGTCCGATCAAACGTCGCAAACGCCCTTAAATTTTTAGCGATCTCGTAGCCTAGTCTAGCCGTTATCTCGTTTTGGCGGTAGGTTTTATCGTCTGCACGCTTTAATCTATACTTCGTAGTACCTAAAAGCATTCCTAAATTTAGCTTTTTTATCTTCGTATCAAACGCCGCGTAATACGTCCTTGCGTCGCGCTCGTATATCACGTCGCCTTCTTCGAAAAATACGATTTGATCGCCGGCTAAATTCATACTTCCCCAGCCTATGCTTTTGCCCGATTTTACGTAAGCCAAGGTAAGCTTGGCGCCCTCTAAAACGCCGTAAATTTTAGCCTCCGCCAAACTTCCGTCGCCGCTTTGTTTTCTCTCGTCGCTTCTTGCGTAGTGTAGCATCCAGCCTAGCTTCATCTCGCCCGCGCCGCTTTGAAAGCCGCCGCTTTCGTAAGATATTTTGCCGCCTAGCGCGCTAAATAGCTCGCTTGCGTAAAGCGCGTAAATTTTAACCGATGCGCCACCTTGTTTATACGTGGCTCCCGCATTAAAAATCCCTCGACCCTCGTTTAGCTTCGTAAAGCCCCACATTTCCTTTAAATAAGCCCTTCCGCGCCTTTTAGAATAGCTTGCGTCAAGGAGTAAATTAGGCGCTGCTTCGCTTGTTACCCGCACGCCGTCTTGGATCTTGCTCGACCAGTCGTTTATCATTTCAAATCGCCCGATTTTTAGGGTATTTACGCCGTCGTCGTAGCCCAAAAACAGCTGCGATAAAAGCACCCTGTCGCCCTCGTAAATTCGCTCCGTGCTATCGCCCTTGCCGTGCAGCGTGCGGTAGTTTCTGTCGCCTTCATAGATCGGTACGCTACCGCGCCCACCGATGCCCAGTTTTAGCGCGTCTAGGAAGCTAAGCTCGTAATTTAGCGCCGCTGAGCCAACCAGCCACGAAGTGTCGTTAAAATACGTCGTTTTAGTCCCGCTAATTACCCGCCTAGTTTCGCTGTAAGCGCCTATTTCTCCGCTAATTTTAGAGCCCTGCAAGAGCGTTTCCAGCGGCGAAGCGTGCAAATTTAAAGCCGTAAAATTTAAAGCCGCGAAGGCTACGAATTTTGCTATTTTTTTCATTATGACCCTTAAAAAAACGTCGATTTTACAAGAGTAATTCTTAAAATTTAGCAACAATGGGCTATAATCTTCGCAAAAAGGAGAGACGATGATACTAATAGCAGGGCCTTGCGTCATCGAGAGCGAACAGCTCGTTTTTGACGTGGCAAAAAGGCTGGTTAAATTTAACGAAGATAAGCGGATAGATTTTTATTTCAAATCAAGCTTTGACAAGGCAAATCGCACGAGTATAAGCTCGTTTCGCGGGCCCGGACTTGAAAAAGGGTGCGAAATTTTAGCCAAGGTCAAAAAGGAATTCGGTTTTAAAATTTTAACCGATATCCACGAGAGTTATCAGGCCGCACCCGTAGGCGAAGTAGCCGACGTGCTGCAAATACCTGCGTTTTTGTGCCGCCAGACTGATCTGCTCGTGGCTGCGGCTAAGACAAAAGCGGTCGTAAATATCAAAAAAGGGCAGTTTTTAGCGGCGTCTGCGATGAAGCACTCGGTGAAAAAAGTACTAGAAACGCGCGGCGTAAAGGGCGACGGGTACGAGGTTGCTAAGCAAAACGGAGTCTGGCTAACGGAGCGAGGCAGCACCTTTGGCTACGGAAATTTAGTCGTAGATATGCGAAATTTGGTGCTGATGAGGGAGTTTGCGCCGGTGATTTTCGACGCGACTCACAGCGTGCAGATGCCAAGCGCTCTTGGCGAAAAAAGCGGCGGTGACGCGAGATTCGTGCCGTATCTAGCGCGAGCTGCGGCTGCTGCGGGCGTGGACGGATTTTTCTATGAGACGCACGTAAATCCTTGCGAGGCGCTTTGCGACGGGCCGAATATGCTAAATTTAGACGAGCTAAACGCAAATATCGCTCAAATTTTTAAGATAAAAGACGCCCTAGGCGATGCAAACTAAGGGCTTTTTGTGGGTGCTAGGCGGTGCAGTCGCCGAGTGCGGCTGGGCGTATGGGCTAAAACACGCCCAAAACGCCGTAGGATTCGCGCTTACTGCTGCGTTAGTCTGCGTTAGCTTCGTATCGTTTATGAAGGCTATGAAATACTTGCCCGTTAGCATTGCATATACCGTATTTGTGGGATTTGGAGCATTTTTTATCGTGGTCGCCGAAAGCGTTAGCGAATACAGCTCAAGCGGCCAGATGCCCGATTTATTGCGGCTATTTTTCATAGCGACGCTGATCGCGGGAGTGCTGGGGCTAAAAAGGCTAAAATCTTGACGCATATTTTAGCTCTTTTGGCGGCCGGGTGCTGCGAGGTTTTGGGCGTATTTTTTCTAACCAAATTTCAAAAAAGCTTCGGCGTGAAAAAGGCGGCGAATTTTTTGATTTTGGTCGCAAATTTCGCCCTTTCGCTCTGGCTTCTTAGCTACGCGATGCAGGCGATGGCGATGTCTGTGGCTTACGCGATTTGGACGGGTATCGGAGCGGTCGGAGCCGTGGGCGTCGGAGTGATTTTTAACGGCGAAAAAATGAGCGCGCAAAAGGCGTTTTATCTATCGCTAATAACGCTAAGCGCGGTAATGTTAAAAATAATTTAAGGGGCAAATTTGGAGGTAGTAGAGCAGGTCACGTCGCGAGATAAATCCATCGTAAAAACAGGCCTCATAGGCATAGCGGCAAATGCCATTTTAGCGGCTATAAAGGCGGTAGTGGGCTTTGCTAGCGGTTCGATCGCTATTATCTTAGACGCGGTAAACAACCTAAGCGACGCTCTCTCGTCAGTCATTACCATTGTCGGCATAAAAATAGCCGGGAAAAGCCCTGACAAGGAGCATCCATTTGGCTACGGCAGAGCGGAGTATCTAACGGCTATCGTTATAGGCGTGATCATACTTTATACAGGCGGCACGTCCGTGGTCGAGTCGGCTAAAAAGATCATCTCGCCAAGCACCCCAAACTACGACACTATCTCGCTTGTTTTGATCGCCGTTTTGGTTGTGGTCAAATTCGCGCTTGGGCTTTACACGCAAAGGGTCGGACAAAAGGTAAATTCCGACTCGCTCATAGCAAGCGGAGTGGACGCGAAATTTGACGCTCTCATCTCGCTTGGTACGCTTTTGGCGGCTTTGGTCTTTGTGTTTTTTGACGTTAGCCTTGAGGCGTATCTTGGCGTGGTCATATCGCTACTTCTTATCAAGGCGGCACTTGAAATTTTACGTGACGCGATAGATAAAATTTTAGGCGCAAGGATGCCTAGTAGCGATAGCTCGCAAATTTATGAGTGCATAGGCTCGTTTGACGGCGTGCTTGGGGCGTATGACCTTATCTTTAACGACTACGGCCCAGACAAGAAACTGGGCAGCGTGCATATAGAGGTGGCGCACGATATGAACGCTGCGCAGATAGACGCGCTTACTAGACGCATACAAAATGAAATTTTTGCGAAATTTAACATTGTTTTAGATACCATTGGCATCTATGCATTTGACAAAGAGGACAACGCAACAAGGCTAAATGTCGAAAAGATAGTTTTTGGACATAAATTTGTCAAGCAAATGCATGGATTTTACATAAATAAAGAGACAAATACGATCACGTTTGATATCGTCATAGACTTTAACGCGCCAGATAGCTCGGCGCTCTACCGCGAAATTTTATCGCAAGTAAGTAGCGCCTATCCTAGCTATAAGGTCATCATCACGCGTGACACGGACTACAACGGATAGAAATTTAAGGAGCAGACATGAAAATAATCGAAGGAAATTTGGCTTTAAAAGGCGATGAGAAGATCGCTATAGTGGGCGCTAGGTTTAACCACATTATCACCGATAGGCTGGTCGAGGGCGCGAGGGACGCATTTTTGCGCCACGGCGGAGACGAGAAAAATTTGAGCTTGATTTTAGTGCCGGGCGCGTTTGAGATACCTATGGCGCTTGAAAAGGCTCTAGCTAGCGGTAAATTTGACGCTATTTGCTGCGTGGGAGCGGTGATAAGAGGCTCTACGCCTCACTTTGACTACGTGAGCGCCGAGACCACCAAAGGCATCGCAAACGTCACGCTAAAATACGGCAAGCCGGTGACATTTGGCGTGCTAACGGTAGATAGCATCGAGCAAGCCATCGAGCGAGCGGGCTCAAAGGCCGGAAACAAGGGCTTTGAAGCTATGACGGGCGTGATCGAGATGCTAAGCTTATATAAAAATTTGGAGGCGTAAAATGGCGACTCGTCATCAGGTCAGGCAGGCCGTCGTTTCGCTACTATACGCGCGCGAAATGGGTAGTTGCAACGAGGAGTTCGTTGAGGAATTTTTAGAAGAAAAAAAGATAAGAAACGATCAGCGAAGCCTTGCGCTATCGCTTTTTCACGGCATTTTGGAGCATGCAGATGAGCTTGATGCGCTACTAAACGCGCGCCTAAAAGAGTGGAAGATAAACGAGATCGGCAGCATCGAGCGCGCCGTGCTTAGGCTAGGGGCGTACGAGATGAAATTTACCTCGACTGATAAGGCCGTCATCATAAACGAGGGCATCGAGCTCGGTAAAGAGCTGGGCGGCGACTCGGCGCCGAAATTTATAAACGGCGTGCTAGACGCGCTAAAGGCTGATCTGTGAAGCTTTGCGTCGCGCTTGATCTGGGCTCGAAGCAGCAGTGTTTAGGGCTAGCGAGCGAGCTTGCCGGTTTGGGCGATAAAATTTGGCTTAAAGTGGGCTTGCGAGCCTATTTGCGCGACGGAGCAAGCTTTGTGGAGGAGCTAAAAAAGATTGGAAATTTTAAAATTTTCCTCGATCTAAAGCTCTACGACATCCCAAACACGATGGCCGATGCCGCCGAGGAGATCGCAAAAATCGGCGTAGATATGATAAACGTACACGCAAGCAGCGGCAAACGTGCGATGGCTACCGTAATGGAGCGGCTGGACAAACTCGGTTCGCGTCCGCTAGTGCTTGCAGTTTCGGCGCTAACGAGCTTCGATCAGGCGGAATTTAGTGCGGTTTATAATCAAAACATAAATGACGCCGTGCGCAAATTTAGCGTGATGAGCTACGAAGCGGGGCTTGACGGCATGGTCTGCTCGGCATTCGAGAGCCGCCTGATAAAGGACGCTACGAGCGCAAATTTTATCACGCTCTGTCCTGGCGTAAGGCCGTTTGGCGAGAGTGCAGCGGATCAAAAGCGGGTGGCTGATCTGGGCGTCGCGCGCGAGGCGGGGGCTGATTTTATAGTAGTCGGTCGCCCGATCTATCAGGCGCAAAACCCACGCGAAATTTGCGAGCGGATTTTGGGTCAAATTTGACGCTCAAACTTGCGCAAAATTCGGCACGAATCTTTTGTGTTTGACTTTGGCGCGGTAGGATTTTAATCAAAACCGTCGTTTTGCGAGGGCGGCTTGGAGAGCGTCGAAGTGCCGTCGTCATCTTTTTACAAAATTTGGTGAGGTTTGAAACAGATAAATTTTTAGCCTGATGTAGGCAAAATTCTCTTGTGTAAATTTATCCCGTTGGGGTTTGAAACTCATTAAACTTAACAAATTGCAACTTCTCAGGGTTGTGTAAATTTACCTTGTTGAGGTTTGAAACCTAAGACTTTGCAATTAAGTGGAGCGAGCGCGGAGAGTGTAAATTTACCCCCGTTTGGGATTAAAAACGTTTAAGTTTTACCGCGCCAAAGCTCCCTGCTAGCTTGCGGATAAAATTTCTGATAACGAGCGCGGGCGGACGTCTTAACATTAAAAAGAGGCGCGCATGAGCACGGCGACGGCATGGTAAATTTTAAAATTTTTCGCACCGCGTGGATAAAATTTTAAAATTTGCCTCGCACAAGTTAAATTTTAAAATTCCGCACTCTCAAGCGGTTTTAAAATTTCATCCAAATAGCGAGCCTGGCGAAATCTAAATAAAGATTGGAGTAAAATTTGAGTAAAAGCGCGAGCGATTTTAAGAAAATCCCATATGTCGGCACGGCTACCGAGGCGGATCTGCTGGCACTGGGCTACACGGACATCGCTTCGCTAAAGGGCGCGGATCCGGACGGGATGTTTGAACGCACAAAGGCACTCGGACGCGGCAGCGACAGGTGCATCCTCTACGTTTACCGCATGGTTTGCTACTACACAAATACGCCTCGCCCCGATAAAGTCAAGCTAAAATGGTGGCTTTGGAAGGATTAAATTTGCAAATTTGATATGCGACAAGCGGTTTAAATTTGAATAAGTAAGTCTATCTTTGCTAATGCGCCTCCGCTGAACCTCGTAATTTCATCGGCTATTTTACGCGGCTGTTTTGTTGCGCGAGAGCGGCAGGCTCTAAAATGCAAATTTAAGCAAGATATCAGCGGTATTTAATTATAATGCGGTTTCTTTTTTGTGGACAGATGGGTGAGTGGCCGAAACCACACCCCTGCTAAGGGTGCAGCTTCTAACCGGGGCTCGAGGGTTCAAATCCCTCTCTGTCCGCCACCATACTGTTTTCCAGATTTTTTATATTTATTTTTAGATTTATCTAAACGCCTAAAATACGCTATTTTAAGCCATATTACGCCTTATTTTATTTACTTCCGGTCTCTAAAATTGCTATAATTTTTTCTCATACTGCTTTACTAAGTGAGTTAGTAGGCTTAGGATAAACTAAAAAGCATAATGAATTAAATTTTTAACTGAAAAAATAGAATGTATAAATATAAATAGAAGATAAA